>DASXYJ010000178.1:0-4940 GCA_036502565.1 Gammaproteobacteria bacterium | reverse complement strand
TGGATGTGGAAGAACTTCTGGTTCTCGATGTGCATGCGTGGCCCCGTGACTCCCCGGCGCAGATTATAGGTCTCGCGGCCCGCGTGCCCGTGACAGGGTTCGCAGATCCCGTGGCTCCCCGCCGGTGGTAAGGTATGCGGACCGGGAGGACCTCCATGAGAACGCTCATACCCCTATTGCTGTTGACCGCCCTCGCCGCCTGCGGCTCGGATCACCAGGACCAGTCCGCCGCCACCCCGGCGGCGGCGCCCGGGACCGGCCCGGTGAAGATCTCCAGTGGCAACGCGTTCAGCCCCCTGGTGCAGGACCTGAACAAGGCCAAGGCGCTGAACGGGCAGGTCCAGCAGCAGGCCAAGGCCGCCGACCAGTCCCTCGAGGACCAGTCCGCGGCCCCTGCGGCAGCTACCTCGCAACCGTAGCCGCGGCCGGCGCATCCATGGGCGGACGGGTCCAGATCTGGGTCTCGCCGAACAGGGAGATGCCCCAGTAGCCCCGCACCTTGAGACGTCCGTCCATCATCAGCGTCATCTTGCAGCTGTAGAGCTTGCCGGTCTTCGGGTCATAGATGTGGCCGTCGCTCCAGACGCCGTCGCCGGCGTACTTGAAGCCCTGGATCAGCGGCAGCCCCAGCACCGGACGGCTGCGCTGGGATTGGTCCGGGTTCTTCAGGTCCAGCTTGGCCTTGCCCGCCATCGGGTCGCCCGCCGGGTACTCAGGCTCCTTCAACCACACGATGCTGCCATCGTAGGCGTCGGCATGCTTCAGGATCTGGACGCGGGCATCGCCGTCGGCGGTGACCCAGGTGCCCAGCACCGCATCCGCATCGTCGGCCGCCCAGGCGACGGAAGCGGACAGGCAGAGCAGCATCAGGCAGGACTTGAGCAGTGCGCGCATGGATACGCTCCGTTGGGGTTCAGCGGCCCTGGAAGGCGGCGATACGCGGGTGCATGACGCGCCGCCACAGGGGCGGCGCCAGGGACAGCATCAGCATGCCGGCGTAACCCGCCGGCAGTTGCGGGCTCGCATCCTCATGGGCCAGGGCCTGGTAATGGCGCTGGGCCTGGATATGGTGATGCGAGTGGCGCGTGAGGTTGAACAGGAAGTAACTGCTAAGGCGATGGTTGGAGTTCCAGGAATGGCCGGCGTGCATCTTCTCGCGGCCGCCGCCGGGCAGCTCGCGGCGCTCCAGGCCGTAGTGCTCCACGTAGTTCACCATCTCCAGCAACACCACGGCGATGAAAGCCTGGACGAAGAAGTACCACACCGCCGCGGGGCCGAAGCCGAACCAGAGCGCGGTAGCGATGCAGAGCGGTAACAAGATGCACCAGAGCATCGGATTGCGCAGGCTCCAGGTGCCGACGTGCGACTTGGCGAGGCGCGTCTGCTCCAGGTGCCAGGCATGGATCCAGCTGCCGATCAGGGTGCGCGGCAGATAGGCATACAGGCTCTCGCCGTAACGCGCCGAGGCCGGGTCTTCCGGCGTCGCCACATGCGAGTGATGCCCACGGTTGTGCTCCACGTAGAAGTGCATGTAGCAGACCGACGCGAGGATGCCCCGCGACAGGATGCGGTCCGACTTCTTCACGTGGTGCCCGAGTTCATGGGCGATCACGATGCCGAGGCTGCCGGTGACCGTGCCCGTGGAGAGCACGAAACCGCAGAGCGCATACCAGCTAAAGCTCGCGTGGGTCACGGCCCAGGCGCCGAACACCAGCACCGCGAAATGCGCCGCGGCGCCCAGGTACAGCAGCGTGCGGTACCAGGGGTCCTTCTCGAGACCGGTGACTTCAGCGGGGTTGGGGCGGAACTGCGGCGTGCCGGACGCGATGTCCAGCAACGGCAGCAACAGGTAGGAGAAACCGACGGTGAGGAAGTTCCAGGCGCCCTCCAGCCAGAACCCCGCCACCAGCATCAACGGCAGGGTGAAGGCCAGCAGGAAACCGTAGCGACTCAATGGATGCGCCGCACGAACACGCTGCCGCCCGCGCCATGACCGGGGACCGTGAGCACATAGCCGAGGGTGAGGTGCTTGATCAACACCTTGGGGTTCTGCAGGGTGACGTCGAAGGTGCTGCTATCCGCCTGCTGCCAGATCTGGCCGTTCGCCAGCTTGAAGGTGGTGCGGCCGTTCCAGCCGTTGAAGGTCCCGACGATGCTCGACTCGATGCGATCCGGTTCGCCGAGCTCCTGCGACGAGAGCATCTCCTCGCCGAACTTGTCGTTGCTGGCGGCGCTGGCGGCAGCAGGTGCCGGCACGGCAGCGGCGACAGCCGGCGTGGCCACGGCGGGGACCGTGGCGCCGCCACCGGGATTGCCGGGTCTGTAAGCCGCAAGCCAGGTGTTGAAGGCCGCCAGTTGCTCCGGTGTGAGCTTGTCCAAACCGATGGAATGGAACTGGCTGGCGGAGACCAGATCGCGCACGTCCGGAGCCTGCCCGGCCACGGCTGGATGGCTGTAGCCGCCGAGCCAGGCATCGAAAGCCGTGAGTTGCTCGGGCGCGAGCTTGTCGAGACCCGTGGCATGGAACTGGTTGGCGGTCATGAGGTCACGCACGTCAGGCGGCTGCTCCGCCGCGACGACGGGACCGCACAGCAGGACACCCAGCAAAATCGTCGCGATATGCAATCTCATCACAGGCTCCACTTGAGTTTATCCAGGTCCACGTTGCCGCCGCTCAGGATGATACCAGCCCGCAGCCCCCGCACCGGCACCAGGCCGCGCCGCAGGGCTGCCACCGGCACCGCCGAAGAGGGTTCGATGACGATCTTCATGCGCTCCCAGACGTAGCGCATGGCGTCCAGGATGTCCTGTTCCTCCACCAACACCACTGCGTCGACTTCGGCGCGCAGCACCGCAAAAGTCAGGGGCCCGATGGTGGCACGCAGGCCATCGGCCACGGTGTCCGGATGGGCCACGGGCTCGATGTGTCCGGCCTTGAGGGAGCGCCAAGCGTCGTCGGCCCCGCGGGGTTCGGCGCCGTAGACCTTGGCCTTGGGCCGGAGGGTGCGGGTCACCACCGCGGTGCCCGAGAGCAACCCGCCGCCGCCCAAAGGTGCTATCACCAGGTCCAGGTCCGGCACCTGCTCGTGCAACTCCAGCGCGGCGGTGCCCTGCCCCGCCATCACCGCCACGTCGTTATAGGGATGCACCACCGAGGCACCGGTCTTGGCCACGTACGCGGCGAGCGCCTGCTCGCGGCCCGCCTGGGTGGGCTCGCAATAGATGATCTCGGCCCCGTAGTCCGCCACTGCGCGTTTCTTGTAGGCGCTGGCGTTGTCCGGCATCACCACGCAACACTTCACGCCGCGGCGCTTGGCGGCGAGCGCGAGGGCGGTGCCGTGGTTGCCGGAGGAATGGGTAGCGACGCCCTGCTTGAGCGCCTGGTCCGGGAGGCTCAGCACCGCGTTGCTGGCGCCGCGCAGCTTGAAGGCGCCCATCTCCTGGAAGTTCTCGCACTTGAAGTGGATCTCGCCGCCCAGCTCCGCTTCCAGCTCAGGGCAGCGCAGCACCGGGGTGCGCCGCACCTTGCCTTCGATGCGCCGGGCGGCGGCGCGGATGGCATCGAAATCCAGGACGTCCTGCATGGGATCAGCCTGCGACGGGAGCCGCGTACTCGGAGCGGAACAGCCGCTCACGGTAATGCTTGAGCTCGGCGACGGAATCGCGGATGTCGGCCATGGCGAGGTGGGTCGATTCCTTGGTGAACCCGGAAGCCGCGGCCGGTGCCCAGCGCTTGGCCAGTTCCTTGAGGGTGCTCACGTCCAGGTTGCGGTAGTGGAAAAAGCGTTCCAGCTCCTGCATCTGCCGCGCCATGAAGCGGCGGTCCTGGCATATGCTGTTGCCGCACATGGGCGAGGCGCCGGGCGGTACGTGCTGCTTCAGGAACTCGAGGGTGGCGCGCTCGGCCTCCGCCATGCTGACCTTGCTCTGGCGCACCCGCTCCGTGAGGCCCGACTGCCCGTGTTGGCGCGTGCACCACTCACCCATGGCCGCCAGCACCGACTCCGGATGATGGATCGCTAGCATGGGGCCTTCCGCCACGGTGTTGAGCTGCTTGTCGGTGACCAGGGTGGCGATCTCGAGGATCTGGTCGGTGGCGGGGTCGAGCCCGGTCATCTCCAGGTCGATCCAGATGAGGTTCTCAGCGTCTAGCGACATGGCTTGTGATCAACGTTACAGAGGGTTGCGCTAGTCTAGCGCGGCCTTGGGCCGCCTGCCCATCCCGGAAGCCATGGCTTAGAATGGCCCGCATGAACCCCCTCTCGCTGGTATTCGTGGTGGCGCTCACGTCGGCGCTGGTCCTGCGCCTGTGGCTGAGCTTCCGCCAGACGCGCCATGTACTGAACCATCGTGACGCGGTGCCGGGACCTTTCGCCGCCGACATCGGCATCGAGGCCCACCGCAAGGCCGCGGACTACACCGCCGCCAAGGGCCGCCTCGGCCGCTTCAGCCTGCTGCTGGACTTCGTGGTGGTGCTGGTCTGGACCCTGGGAGGCGGACTCGCCGCCCTGGATGACGCACTGCGGGCACTGGGCTTCGGCCACCTCAGCACCGGCGTGCTGGTGATCGGCAGCTTCGCGGTGGTGAATGCGCTCATCGGCCTGCCCTTGAGCCTCTACTCCACCTTCGGCATCGAAGCCGACTTCGGCTTCAACCGCACCACCTGGCGCACCTGGACGCTGGACCTCATGAAGTCCACGCTGCTGGCCATCGTGCTGGGAGTACCGCTGCTGTACGCGGCGCTGGCCCTGATGCAGAAGGCCGGCCAACTCTGGTGGTTGTACGTGTGGGCGCTTTGGTTCGGTTTCAGCCTGTTCCTCACCTGGGCCTACCCTAAGTTCATCGCGCCGCTGTTCAACAAGTTCTCGCCCCTGGCGGATGCGAGCCTCAAGGCACGTATCGAAGGCTTGCTGGCCCGCTGCGGCTTCAGGAGCGAAGGC
>DASXYJ010000177.1:0-9711 GCA_036502565.1 Gammaproteobacteria bacterium | reverse complement strand
CTTGAACCAGGTGTCATGGAACTTCTTCAGGTCCGCCGGGGTGAGCTTCGCCACGCCCGACTCATAGCCGGTGCCGGTGAGCGGGTTGGAGTAAGCGTTGCCCTCCCCGTACAGCAGCTTGGGGAACACCCTGAGCGCCATGGCCACCGGCGACTTGCGCTCCTGCTGGATGCCCGCCAACTGCTGGTTGCGCTGCTTGGCGACATCGTCCACCGGGAAGCTGGGGTTCAGGACGATGTCCGCGAACACGTCCAGGGACTTGTCCAGGTTCCGCTTCAGCGCGGATACCGTCACGTTGCTGTAGTCGAGTCCCGAGCCCGCCGAGAGCTCGGTGCCGAGGTCGTTTAACTCGGCGCTGATCTGCAGGGCCTTGCGGTGGGTGGTACCGGCCGACAGGGAGCGCATGGCCAGGACCGAGGTGCCAGGCACCGAGTATTGGTCGGCGGCGTAGCCGGCGTCCAGGATCAGCGACAGGTTCACCAACGGCACGGCATCGCGCCGGACCAGGATCACCTTGAGGCCGTTGCTCAGCGTCGCGGTCTCCTCCTTGGGGAAATGGGTCTTGGGGAAGCTGCCGGCGGCGGGCGGGCTGTCCCGCGGCGTGTCCTTGCCGGCGGCCGCGTAGTCGCCGAAGGGCACCACGTCCAGGATGTACACGCCGTCCGACAGCCACTTCACCGCCTCGGCCTTCACCGTCGCGGCGCTCGCAGCCTGCATGCGCGCCAGGGACTCCTTGTAGGCGCCGGGGTTGCCCTCGAACACCTCGCCTTCCGCCAGCACGTCGGAACTGCCGCCGAAACCGCCGATGCGCTCGATGCCGCGCACGAAGCCCGCGTACTCGGCGGTCTTGGCCCGCGCCAGTTCCTCGGGGCTGATGCCGGACTTCAGCAGCTTGGCGAGCTCGTCCTGGATATCCGCTTCCACCTTGGCCAGCGCACCCGGCTTGTCGGGACGCGCGGTGGCCACGATGGTGAATTGGCTGCCGATCTCGTTGTCATCCACGTAGGCTTCCACGTCGGTGGCCACCTGGTCGTCGTACACCAGGCGCTTGTAGAGCCGCGAGACCTTGCCGTGGCTCAGCACGTCGCTCAGCAGCTCCAGGTAATCCGCTTCCGGCGAGGTCTCGCCGGGCACGTTCCATATCATGTACACGCGGCTCGCCGGCACCCGGTCCTGCAGCACCTCGCGTTGGGTGCCGCTCATCTTGGCCACCCACTCCTTCACGTGCGCTACCGGCGGCGTGGGCGGGATCGCGCCGAAGTACTGCTGCACCTTCTGCTTCACTTCGTCGGTGTCCACGTCGCCGGCGATGGACAGCACCGCGTTGTTGGGACCGTAGAAGGTCTTGAACCACTCCTGCACGTCCGCGAGGCTCGCGGCGTTCAGGTCCTCCATGGAGCCGATCACGGTGTGATGGTAGGGATGCGCCGCCGGATAGGTGGCCTCGGCGACGTGCAGTTCCACCTTGCCGTAGGGCGCGTTCTCGTCCTGGCGCTTCTCGTTCTGCACCACGCCGCGCTGGATGTCGAGCTTCTTCTGGTCCAGCACCGGCAGGAGGAAGCCCATGCGCTCGGACTCCATCCACAGCGCGGTATCCAGGGCGTTCTTCGGCACGTTCTCGAAGTAGTCGGTACGGTCGTGGTTGGTGGTGCCGTTGTTATCGGTGCCGCCGATGGAGGCCAACAACTGGTCGAAACCGTCCGGCGCGTGCTGGGTGCCGGTGAACATCAGGTGTTCGTAGAGGTGGGCGAAGCCGCTGCGGCCCATGGGCTCGTTCTTGGAGCCCACGTGGTACCAGACGTTCACCGCCACGATGGGGGCCTTGTGGTCCTCATGCACGATGACCGTGAGGCCGTTCTGCAGGGTGAACTTGCTGTAGGGGATATCCACCGTGGGTGGCGCCTCGGCCTTAGGCTTGGCGGCCTGCGCGGTGGCAGCGGCCAGCAGGAGGCCGAAGCCCAATACAGTCAGGAGGCGGCGGTACAGCATGGATTTCCCCACATATATATGGATGCCGGCGCGAAGCGCCGGCGAGCCAGTCTACACCGGGGGTTGGACAGTCGGGAAAGAGGTGGGTTCCGAGGGCTGCTTAGCGCTTGTGCGGAGCCAAGGCCCGTATCCAGATGGACACCGCATGGTCGATATAGGCGTCGATGGACTGCTTGCTGGGAAGCTTCTCTATCCCAAGCTGGGCCTTGAACTGGCAGCCGTTCAGCATGCCGAAGAACTGCTCGGAGGCCAGCGCCGGGTCATCCACCTGCAGGGTGCCGCGCTTGTGCTGTTCAGCCAGGTAATCCGCCATGAACTGGCGCACCACCGCCGGGCCGGCCTTGTAGAAGATGTCGCCCAGCTCCGGGAAGCGCGCGGACTCACTCATCAGGATCCGGTACATGGACACGCGCTGCTCGGCGCTGCCATGGTCCAGGAACTGATGCGCCATGGCCCGCAGCGTGTCCTCGGGCTTACCTTGCTTCGCGGCCTCGCTGAACACCATGAGCTTCTGGTCCACCCAGTAGCGGATCATGGCGGCGAACAGGTCTTCCTTGGAACCGAAGTGGTTGTAGACCGTCTGTTTGGAGACCTTGGCCTCGGTGGCGATGGTGTCCATGCTGGCGGTACCGAAGCCCACCTCCATGAACACCTTGCGCGCGGCCTCCAGGATCGCGTCACGCTTGGCCTCGCGGCCAGCGGAATTGAGTTGGGCGATCTCCGGTGTCTCGGCCACGGCGTCACTCGCTCCTAGCGGTATCGGCAGTCGCCGCCGTCTGCGGAGCCTGTACCTTGAGATGCAGGTCGGCGGCGGTGAGGGTGCCGGTGGCGGCCTTCAGCGCGTACTCCGCCACGGTCTCGTCGCTCTGGGCCTTCACCTGGTTCACCTTGGCGTTGAGCAATTCCTGCTCCGCGTTCAGCACGTCCAGCGTGGTGCGCTCGCCTTCCTTGTGCTCCGCCACCACGCCGTCGTAGGCGGACTGGGCGGCGGTGATCTCCACCTGGATGGCGGCGAGGCCGGCGGTGGCCGTCTGGTAAGCCTGCCAGGCGCTGATCACCTGGTCGCGGGCCGCGCGATGCGCGTCCAGTGCCTGCTGCTGGCTGCTGGCTGCCTCGTGCTTGGCGGCGTGCACCTGCGAGGTGAGCGAACCGCCGGAGTACAGCGGCATGGACAGGTTCAGCATGATGGAGCGGGTGTCGAGGCGCTCGAACAGGAACTGCGGCTCATGGGCCTTGGAGACCTGCGCCGTCAGCGTCAGGTTCGGCTTGAGGCTGCTCTCGGCCACATCCACGCCGCTATCGGCGGCGGCGCTGGCGGCTTCCGCCGCCACCACGTCGTAGTTGTGGTCGGCGAGGGCCAGTGCATCCTGCTGGTTCGCGGGCAGCCCGGGCAGGGCCGCCGGCGGCTGCAGCGAATCCGGCGCGGTGCCTATCACGCGCTCGTAGGCGGCGTTGGCGGAAGTCACCGCGCCCTCGGCCTGGATGCGCGCCGCCTGGGTGCCGGCGAGCCGCGCCTTGGCCTGGTCCACGTCCGTATGGGTCACTTCGCCGTTGTCGAAGCTGGCCTGGGCGGCGTCGAGCGCCTGCTTCAGCACGTTCTCGTTGCTCTGCTCCAGCGCCAAGACCGCCTGGGATTCCAGCACGTTCATGTAGGCCTGGGCGCCGCTCAGCAGCACCTGCCCTTCCACGCCATGGAGCCGGGCTTCCTCGGCGTCGCGCTGGTGCTTGGCCACGTCCGCGGTGCCGCTGATCCTGCCGCCGGCATACAGGGCCTGGTCGGCCTCGATGCCGATCTGGCGGCTGTGCAGGTCGAATTCGGTGATGCCCAGGTTGAAGCTGCCGAGTGGCATCAGGTCGACGTCATTGTGGGAATAGCCCAGGCCGCCGAAGAGCTTCAGCTGGGGGTAGTAACCGCCTTGAGCCTCATCCACCCGGTTGGCGGCGGCGGCGAGAGTCTCGCGCTCCGATGCCAGGGTGGCGTTGTTCTGCCAGGCTTGGGCCAGCGCGTCCTCGAGGGTACCGGCATGGGCCTGGACGCTCAGCGTGAGGCCGGCAGCCGCGTAAAGAGCTGTTTTCACGGCTTTTCGTATCAGATTGTTTGACATCGCCCTTCCGTCAAATTAGACTAGACCGTCTAGTCCATTCTCCCATGCCTCCCGAAGGATGTCAAAAGAAATGAACCCGCGCCTGCGCCGCCTGCTGCTGATGGTCGCCCTGCCCGCCGTGCTCATCGTGGCCGGCCTCTGGTACTGGGTACACAGCTCCCGCTACCAGGACACCGACAACGCTTATGTAGTGGCGGACCAGGTAAATGTGGCCCCGCAGATCGCCGGCCGGGTGCTCTCGGTGCCGGTGGTGCAGAACCAGAGCGTCACCGAAGGCCAGGTGCTCCTCACCATCGATGCCGCGCCCTTCCAGATCGCCCTCGACCAGGCCAACGCCAACCTCGAGACCGTCCGCAACCAGGTCCAGTCGCAGCAGGCCGCGCTCAAGGGCGCCCAGGCCCATACCGACTACCTGCGCCGCGAGGTGGAGCGCCAGACCAACCTCGTCAAGCAGGACGTGGTGTCCGCTTCCAAGCTCGACGACATGAAGACCCAGCTCACGGTGGCCGAGCAGCAGATCGCCCAGATCAAGGCCAGCCTCAACGGCAACCCGGATCTCCCCTACACCCAGCAGGCCATGTACAAGCAGGCGCTGGCCGCCCGCGACGACGCCGCGCTGCAGCTCTCCTACGCCACCCTCAAGGCCCCCGCCGCCGGCGTGGTCACGGAAGTGGACATCAAGCCCGGCGATATCGTGACCACCGGCCATCCGGTGTTCGCCCTGGTCATGAGCGGCAAGCGCTGGGTCGAAGCGAACTTTAAAGAGACGCAGCTGACCCGAGTGCACGTAGGCCAGAAGGTCGAGGTCAAGGTCGATACCTACCCGGGCCACACCTGGGAAGGCACCGTGGAGAGCATCGCGCCGGGCACCGGCTCGGTGTTCTCGGTGCTGCCGGCGCAGAACGCCACCGGCAACTGGGTGAAGGTGGTGCAGCGCATCCCGCTGCGCATCGCCCTCGACGACCTGCAAGGCGGCCCGGACCTGCGCGCCGGCATGAGCGCTGAAGTCGACATCGACACCCACTACAACCCGCTGGTGGGCGAAGCCAGCGCTGACCAGGGCAGCCAGGCGCACTGACCCCCGTGGTGATGAACTTCTCCAAGCCGGCGGCGGGCGAGCCGCACACCGCGATGATCACCATCGCGGTGATGCTCGGCACCCTCATGCAGGTGCTGGATACCACCATCGCCAACGTGGCGCTGCCCAACATGCAGGGCACGCTCAACGCCACCCAGGACCAGGTGGCCTGGGTACTCACCTCCTACATCGTGGGCGCGGCCATCATGACGCCGCCGACCGGCTGGCTCGCCGGCCGCTTCGGCCGCAAGAAGATGTACCTCTTCAGCATCGTCGGCTTCACCATCGCCTCGTTCCTCTGCGGCATCTCCACCTCGCTCACCGAGATCGTGCTGTTCCGCATCGCCCAGGGCCTGTTCGGCGCCTCCATGGTGCCCATCTCCCAGGCCATCCTGCTGGACAGCTACCCGCGCGAGAAGCACGGCATGGCCATGGCCATCTTCGGCGTGGGCATCATGCTGGGACCGATCCTGGGTCCGACCCTGGGCGGCTGGCTGACGGACAGTTATTCCTGGCGCTGGGTGTTCTTCATCAACATCCCGGTGGGCCTGCTCACGGTGGGCATGGTCACCACCTACGTGCATGAGACCGCGATCAACACTACCCGCACCTTCGATGCCCTGGGATTCCTGTTCCTGAGCGTCGCCATCGGCGCCCTGCAACTCATGCTGGACCGCGGCGAGCGGGTGGACTGGTTCGCCTCCCCCGAGATCATCATCGAATGCGGCCTGCTCTTGTGCGGCATGTGGATGTTCCTCATCCACGCCACCAGCACTGAGCACCCCTACATCGACCTGCACCTCTTCAAGGACCGCAACTACGTGCTGAGCACCGTGGTGGGCCTGGTGGTGTTCACCACCCTGTTCGCGGCGATGGCGCTGATACCGCCCTTCGCCCAGAACCTCTTGGGGTACCCGGTGGTCACCACCGGCCTCGTGCTCATGCCGCGCGGCATCGGCACCATGCTCACCATGATCGTGGCCGGGCGCATGGCCAACAAGATCGACCCGCGCCTCAGCATCAGCACCGGCCTCGCCATCATGGCCTGGTCGCTGTACGAGATGAGCAAGTTCGACCTGCAGGTGGACGTGTGGGCCCTCACCTGGACCGGTTTCGTACAGGGTCTGGGCATGGGTCTCTCCATGATCACCCTCATGACCATGGCCTTCTCCACCCTGCCCGGGGCGCTGCGCACCGAGGCCACCGGCGTCTACAACCTGATCCGCAACCTGGGCGGCAGCATCGGTATCTCCGTGGCATTCACGCTGCTGGACCGCAACGGCCAGATCATCCACCAGTCCCTGGCCCAGCACATCACGCCCTATAACCAGGCGCTGGCCTCCTCGCCCATGGTCACCGATCTCTCCAGCACCCACGACCTCGCCATGCTGAACGCCATGGTCTCGCGCCAGGCCTCCATGATCGCCTTCAACGACGACTTCAAGCTCATGATGATCCTGAGCCTGATCGCCATCCCAGTGGTCATGCTGCTGCGGCGTCCGAAGTTCGATAAGGACAAGCCCAAGGAAGCGGCGGTGGTGATGGAATGAGCGGCGCACAGCTGCCGGCGCTGTTCGTCTCTCACGGCGCGCCCACGCTGCCCTTGGACGTACAGCACCCGACCCACGCCTTCCTGAAAGGTCTCGGCGCGACGCTGCCGGCGCCGAAGGCCATCCTGGTGATCTCGGCCCACTGGGACACCCGCCACCCGACCCTCACCACTTCAGCTAGTCCCGAGACGATCCACGACTTCTACGGCTTCCCGGAGGAGCTGTACCGGATGCGCTACCCCGCACCCGGTTCCATGGACCTGGTGCAAGCCACCGCCAAGCGGCTGGAAGGCGCCGGCCTCGAAGTGCATGCGGACGAAGCGCGCGGCCTCGACCACGGCGCCTGGGTGCCGCTGCTGCTCATGTACCCAAAGGCGCAGATACCCGTCGTACAGTTGTCCCTGCAGACGTCGGCCGGTGCCGCCCATCATCTCGCCGTCGGCCAGGCCCTCGCGCCCCTGAGGGACGAGGGCGTGCTACTGCTGGCCAGCGGTGGCGCCACCCACAACCTGCGTGAGTTCTTCCGCCCGGCTCCCGGCCAGGATGAATCCTACGTGCCGCGCTTCAGCAGCTGGCTCAAGGACACCCTGGAGAAAGGTGATACCGCCAGTCTCGTGGACTACCGCCGCCTCGCGCCGGACGCGGCCCGGGCACACCCCAGCGAAGAGCATTTCTTTCCGGTGCTGGTGGCGGCGGGCGCCGCCGGCAAAGGGGAACGCATCCATACCGCCATGAGTGGGGCCAGCCTTTCGATGGATGCCTATAAATTCGCCTGATTTTCGGCTTGATGACAGTCGGTTGAACCTTCTATAGGCTCTTTGGCTCCAATCCCATCATTCCTTCTGGGGTACGCCATGAGCCTGCGGGTCCTTCGCAACCTTTGCCTCGCCTCCTCCGTCATCCTCGTCTGCGCTCCTGCGCTCGCGGATGAGAACTACGGCCGCGACCCGAACCAGCCCATCGACCAGGCCTATACCCAGAAGATCGCCCAGTACACCACCGACCCCAGCCTCAACACGGTCCTGACGAGCTATCTGCCCCACTCCGACAGCGTGCCCACGCCCCTGGCGGTGCTGGGCGACGTGGCCGGCGCGCCCAACTTCCTGCCGCACTCGAAAGAGGTCTACGCCTACTTCCGGCTGCTGGCGGAGAAGAGCCCGCGGGTGAAGGTGTTCACCATCGGCAAGACCGAGGAAGGCCGCGACATGATCGCGGTGGCCATCGCCGATGAATCATTGCTGAAGGACCTGGACGCCAACAAGGCGCGTCTCGCCCAGCTCGCGGATCCGCGCAGCATCAACCTGGATGACGCGAAGGCCGCGCAACTCGTGGCCGCCTCCACGCCGGTCTACTACATCACCGGCACCATCCACTCCACCGAGACCGGGGCCCCCACGGCGTTGATGGAACTCGCTTACCGTCTGGCGGTGGATGACGCTCCTTATATCAAGTTCATCCGCAGCCACGTGATCACGCTCATCACTCCCATCGTGGAAGTGGACGGCCGCGACCGCATGGCGGACCTGTATGCCTGGCACCGCCAGCATCCGGACGACCCCTGGGCGCCGCTCATGTACTGGGGCCACTACGTGGCCCACGACAACAACCGCGATGCCATGGTCGCCTCCCTCGCCCTCACCCGTAACGTGATGGACACCTACGTGGGGTGGCACGCCCAGGTGCTGCACGACCTGCATGAATCGGTGCCCTTCCTCTACGACAACACCGTGGGCGACGGCCCCTACAACGCCTGGCTCGATCCCATCCTCACCAACGAGTGGCAGATGCTGGGCTGGGACAACGTGCAGGAGATGACCAAGAACGGCCTGCCGGGCGTGTTCACCCACGGCGACTTCGACACCTGGAGCCCAGGCTACCTGATGTTCATCGCCGCCACCCACAACGGCATCAGCCGCCTCTACGAGACCTTCGGCAACGGCGGCGCTGACACTGAGACCCGCGAGCTCTCGCCTGGCGAGTACTCCCGCACCTGGTACCGGCAGAACCCGCCCTACGCCAAGGTGCTCTGGTCCCAGCGCGACAACAACAACTTCGAGCAGAACGGCCTGCTCACGGCGCTGCATTACTTCTCCGAGAACGGCAAGCTGTTCCTCAACAACTTCTACCTGAAGAGCAAGCGCTCCATCCAGAAGCCCGGCGAGGGCGGCCCCGCCGCCTACGTGCTGCCCTCAGACGACGCGCATCTCGGCGCCCAGGCCCAGCTCCTGGACGTGCTGCAGGTGCAGCACGCGGAAGTGCAGCGCGCCAGCGCCGCCTTCACGGTGGACATGACCCTGCCTGCCGGCCCCCGCGACGGCGACCCCAAGCACGTCACCCGCACCTTCCCGGCCGGCAGCTACGTGGTACGCATGGACCAGCCCTACAGCCGCATCGCCGATGCGCTGCTGGACCGCCAGTTCTGGTCGCCGGACGATCCGCAGAAGCACCCTTATGACGACACCGCCTGGTCCCTCGGCGACCTCTTCGACACCGAGGTGGTGCGGGTGCGTGACGTCTCCGTGCTCAAGGCCGCCATGCAGCCCGTCACGGACAGCGTGCGCGCCCAGGGCGGCGTGCACGGCGACGGCGGCACGGTGATCGTCGGCGCCGATGCCGATACCGCGCTCATGACCCTGCGCTATACGCAGAAGGGCCTGGACATGCAGGTGGCGGACGAAGGCTTCGATGCCAGCGGCCACCACTACGCCCGCGGCAGCTACCTCCTCAAGGGCCGCGACCTGGACAAGACCCTCAAGGATCTCGGCATCAGCGGCCAGGCCGTGGCTTCCCTGCCGGATGTAGCCAAGCACAAGCTGCAGGCGCCGCGCGTCGCCATCATGCACACCTGGATCGACACCCAGACCGAGGGCTGGTGGCGCCAGACCCTGGACAAGCTGCACATCCCCTTCACCTATATAAGCACCCAGGATGCCGCCAAGGAGTCCGACCTCAAGGGCAAGTACGACGTGATCCTGTTCGGGCCCCTGGG
>DASXYJ010000176.1:0-5336 GCA_036502565.1 Gammaproteobacteria bacterium | reverse complement strand
CGCCATGCGGTGGTGGTGGGCGCCTCCAACATCGTCGGCCGTCCAATGGCCCTGGAACTGCTGCTCATGGGCGCCACGGTAACGGTCTGCCACCGTTTCACGGAACATACCGACCGTCATGTGGCCGAGGCGGACATCCTGGTGGTGGCGGTGGGGAAGCCCGAGTTGGTGAAGGGCGCCTGGATCAAACCCGGCGCCACGGTGGTGGACGTGGGCATGAACCGCATGCCCGATGGCAGCCTGAAGGGCGACGTGGAGTTCGGGAAGGCCCGGGAACGGGCTGCCTACATCACCCCGGTGCCTGGAGGGGTGGGACCCATGACGGTGGCCATGCTGTTGGTGAACACTTTATCGGCAGCGGAAGCCCACGACCTGCGCTAGACCTTGCGTCAGTCGGTTCCCTGCGACGCTTCAAGATTTCCCTGACCTTGTCATATCGCCAGTGAGTCCCCATGTAATTCGGGGCTAGATGACACGTTTTCTCCCTTCCGACCCCGGTTTTGACAGGTTCCGGCCTCAAAATTGGGGGGTCTGCATACCTACCCGGTATAATAGCGTCCGCTTGGCGGTATGCCCGCCGGGCGCCGATCTGCCAGCGTAGCGAGAGTGGCGGAACTGGTAGACGCGCTGGATTTAGGTTCCAGTGGAGAAATCCGTGGGGGTTCGAGTCCCCCCTTTCGCACCAAGCCTACCCGCTGCCGGGTTGAAAACATCAAACTGAGACATAGGAAAGAGGTCCATGCAGGTTTCACTTGAGAAGAGCGAAGGTCTAGAGCGCCGCATCAAGGTGCAGGTTCCGGCTGAGCGCGTGGAGCGCGAGACCGAGGACCGCCTGAAGTCCCTGAGTAAGCGCGCCAAGATCGATGGTTTCCGCCCCGGCAAGGTGCCGTTCAAGGTGGTCAAGCAGCGTTTCGGCGAGCAGGTGCGCTCCGAGGTCGTCACCGACCTCCTGCAGTCCACCTTCAACGAGGCCCTGGCCCAGCAGAAGCTGAACCCGGCCGGCGGCCCGCGCATCGACTCGCTCGATGCCGAGCCCGGCAAGGACATGCAGTTCACCGCCGTGTTCGAGGTCTACCCCGAGATCAAGCTCAAGGGCGTGGATGGCATCAAGGTCGAGCGTCCCGTGGCCGAGGTGGCCAAGGAAGACATCGACGGCATGGTGGACAACCTGCGTCACCAGCGCGCCAGCTGGGAAGCCGTGGAGCGCGCCGCGAAGGACGGTGACCGCGTGCTGATCGATTTCGAAGGCTCGGTGGACGGCACCTCATTCCCGGGCGGCAAGGGCGAGCGCGTGCCGGTGGTGCTGGGCGAGAAGCGCATGCTGCCGGACTTCGAGAAGGGCCTGGTCGGCATCAAGACCGACGAGAGCCGCGAGTTCGGCGTGAAGTTCCCCGAGGACTATCACGCCAAGGAGCTGGCCGGTAAGCAGGCGAGCTTCAAGGTGAAGGCGCACTCGGTGGAAGGCCAGGTGCTGCCGGCGCTGGACGACGCGTTCTGCAAGACCTTCGGCATCGCCGAGGGTGGCGTGGAGAAGCTGCGCTCCGAAGTGGCCGACAACATGAAGCGCGAGCTGGATGAGACCATCCGCCGCAAGCTCAAGGACCAGGCCCTCGACGAACTGCTGAAGGCGAACACGCTGGATCTGCCCAAGTCCCTGGTGGACGACGAGATCGAGCGGCTGCGCCAGGATGCGCTGGTACGCATCGGCGTGCGCGACCCGAAGAAGGCCTCCGAGCTGCCCCGCGAGCTCTTCGAGGAGCAGGCCAAGAAGCGCGTGAGCTTGGGACTGCTGGTCGGCGAGATCATCAACCAGGAGAAGCTGGCGGTGGAGCCCAAGCGCGTGGACGAACGCCTGGAGCGCATGGCCGGCGACTACAGCACGCCTGCCGAAGCGGTGCGCAGCTTCCGTGCCAACCGCGACATCATGCGCCAGGTCGAGACCCTGGTGCTCGAGGACCAGGCGGTGGACTGGCTGCTGGCCAAGGCGGCGGTGACCGACAAGCCCACCACCTTCAAGGCCCTCATGAAACTGCACGAGCATGATCACGACCACGATCATGACCACCACGACCACTGATGCCGTGACCCGGCGAAGGTAGCAAGCACCGAATGAACAGCAATCCCGAGACTCGCGCCTTGAACCTCATACCGATCGTCGTCGAGCAGACCGCCCGCGGCGAGCGTTCTTATGACATCTACTCGCGTCTCCTGAAGGAGCGGGTGGTGTTCATCGTGGGTCCCATCGACGACTACGTGGCAAACGTGGTGGTGGCGCAGCTGCTGTTCCTGGAGTCCGAGAACCCGGACAAGGACATCAGCGTCTACATCAACTCGCCGGGCGGCGTGGTGACGGCTGGCCTCTCGATCTACGACACCATGCAGTTCGTGAAGCCGGACATCTCCACCATCTGCGTGGGCCAGGCCGCGAGCATGGGCTCGCTGCTGCTGGCGGCCGGTGCCAAGGGCAAGCGTTACTCGCTGCCGCACTCGCGCGTCATGATCCACCAGCCCCACGGCGGCGCCCAGGGCCAAGCCTCGGACATCGAGATCCAGGCCAAGGAGATCCTGTACCTGCGCGAGCGGCTGAACCAGATCTTCGTGAAGCACACCGGCCAGACCATGGAATCTATCCAGCGCGATACCGACCGGGACCGCTTCATGAGCGGCGATGAAGCCGTCAAATACGGCATCATCGACAAGGTCCTGGACCGGCGGCCCGCCATGGCGGCGGCTGGCGCCTAAGGCAGAACCTGACCCCCAGATAGGGGTACGACAGTATTGAAGCAGGGGGCCTATACCCCCATAGTGTTGTGAAGAACCCCGGTCCCGTAAGACCGGCGGATATGGAGGCGAGATGGCAGACGAGACACGCGGCAAGGGCGAAGACGGCAAGCTCCTTTATTGCTCCTTCTGCGGCAAGAGCCAGCATGAGGTGCGCAAGCTCATCGCCGGTCCTTCCGTGTACGTGTGTGACGAGTGCGTGGAACTGTGCAACGACATCATCCGCGAGGAGATGCAGGAGCAGTCCCAAACCTCGCGCAGCAAGCTGCCGCGCCCCCAGGAGATCAAGTCGGTCCTCGACCAATACGTGATCGGCCAGGAGCGCGCCAAGAAGATCCTCTCGGTCGCGGTCTACAACCACTACAAGCGCCTCGACGTCCGCAGCGCCCGCAACAAGGACGACGTGGAGCTGGCCAAGAGCAACATCCTGCTCATCGGCCCCACTGGGTCGGGCAAGACCCTGCTGGCGGAGACGCTGGCCAGGCTCTTGAACGTCCCGTTCACCATCGCCGACGCCACCACCCTGACCGAAGCCGGTTACGTGGGTGAGGACGTCGAGAACATCATCCAGAAGCTGCTGCAGAAGTGCGACTACGACGTGGAGAAGGCCCAGACCGGCATCGTCTACATCGACGAGATCGACAAGATCTCCCGCAAGTCGGACAACCCCTCCATCACCCGCGACGTGTCGGGCGAGGGCGTGCAGCAGGCGCTGTTGAAGCTCATCGAAGGCACCATCGCCTCGGTGCCACCCCAGGGCGGCCGCAAGCATCCCCAGCAGGAGTTCCTGCAGGTCGACACCAGCAACATCCTCTTCATCTGCGGCGGCGCCTTCGCCGGCCTGGAGAAGGTGATCCGCCACCGCACCGAGAAGAGCGGCATCGGCTTCATGGCCGAGGTGAAAGGCAAGTCCGAGATCAAGAACGTCGGCGAGGTGCTGCACGAGGTGGAGCCGGAGGACCTGATCCGCTTCGGCCTGATCCCCGAGTTCGTCGGCCGCCTGCCGGTGGTCGCGACCCTCGAGGAACTGGATGAGAGCGCACTGATGCGCATCCTCACCGAGCCCAAGAACGCCATCACCAAGCAGTTCCAGAAGCTGTTCGAGATGGAAGGCTGCGAGCTGGAGTTCCGCGACGACGCCTTGCGCTCCGCCTCCCGCAAGGCCATGGATCGCAAGACCGGCGCGCGCGGCCTGCGCACCATCCTAGAGCACGTGCTGCTCGACACCATGTATGAACTGCCGTCCATGGAGAACGTCTCCAAGGTGGTGATCGACGAGTCGGTCATCAACGGCGACAACAAGCCGTACATCATGTACGAGCGCGAGAAGAAGCAGCTGGCGGCCTCCGCACGCGAGTGACCCTCCGTACCCGGTCCGCCGGTCCCATCGCCCACCCCTGTGCTTCCTGGATGAAGCGCACTTCCTGACAGGTACCCACCGTGGCCGAAAACCGTCAATCCGATCTGCTCGAAGGCCAGCCGATGCTGGTGCCCGTGCTGCCACTGCGCGACGTGGTGGTGTACCCGCACATGGTCATCCCGCTGTTCGTCGGGCGCGACAAGTCCATCAAGGCGCTGGACCACGGCATGCAGGCCGGCAAGCAGATCCTGCTGGTCTCGCAGAAGAGCCCCGAGGTGGACGACCCCTCCGACAAGGACCTCAACAGCGTCGGCACCCTGTCCACCATCCTGCAGCTCCTGAAGCTGCCGGACGGCACCGTCAAGGTGCTGGTGGAGGGCGGTGACCGCGCCAAGATCCAGCAGATCAACGATGGTCCGTACTTCTCGGCGATGGTCACGGTGCTGCGCCAGACCAGCCAGTTCGACGAGCGCGAGGCAGACGTGCTCATGCGTTCGGCGCTGTCGCTGTTCGACCAGTACGTTAAGCTCAACAAGAAGATCCCGCCGGAGATCCTCACCTCGCTGGCGGGCATCGACGCCCCCGGCCGCCTGGCGGACACCATCGCCGCCCACATGCAGCTCAAGATCGAGGAGAAGCAGAAGATCCTCGAGATCGAGGACGTGCGCGAGCGCCTGGAGCACGTGATGGCCCTCATCGAGGGCGAGATCGACGTGCTGCAGATCGAGAAACGCATCCGTACCCGCGTCAAGCAGCAGATGGAGAAGAGCCAGCGCGAGTATTACCTCAACGAGCAGATGAAGGCCATCCAGAAGGAGCTGGGCGAGCTGGAAGACGCCCCCAACGAGCTGGAGGAGCTGGAGCGCAAGATCCAGAAGTCCGGCATGGGCAAGGATGCGCGCGAGAAGGCCACCTCGGAGCTGAACAAGCTCAAGCTCATGTCGCCCATGTCCGCGGAAGCGACCGTGGTGCGCAACTACATCGACTGGCTGGTGAACGTGCCGTGGAAGCGCCGTACCCGCGTGCGCCACGACCTGGCCGCCGCGCAGAAGGTCCTGGACGAGGATCACTACGGGCTGGAGAAGATCAAGGACCGCATCCTCGAGTACCTGGCGGTGCAGCACCGCGTGCAGAAGCTCAAGGGCCCGATCCTGTGCCTGGTGGGACCGCCCGGCGTGGGCAAGACCTCGCTCGG
>DASXYJ010000175.1:0-2597 GCA_036502565.1 Gammaproteobacteria bacterium | reverse complement strand
GGAGCTGTCCTTGCTCTTCAGGGACACACTCACCATGGCCGCGATACCCAGGAGGCCGACGGACAGGATCACCAGGGCGATCAACACCTCGATGAGGGAGAAGCCGGCGACACGTCTGTGGGCGAGGTTGCGCATGGTGCTACTCAGCAGCTCAGCGAAGCGCCGTCGAGCTTCTGGCCCGCGGTGGGAGAGACCCGGGCCTGGCCGGCCGGGTAGATATAGATGGCGCGCCCGTAGCTGGCCTGGCGCGAGTCGCAGATGTCGAAGTACAGGCCGCTGCCGGTGCTGAGTCCACCGTTAGGGGGAATGAAGGTGATGCTCTTCACGCCGGAGGCGTTGGTGAGGGTATTGCCGCCGCTGATGGCTTCATGGACGCGCACTATATTGGTGCTGCAATCCGGCTGACAGATGAGCCAGCCGCTGGCCCAGGCGGTGGTGGTGCTGCAGGCGGTCTGGTCGCTGTTGCTGGAACATATGACCACGTTCTGGTTGGCGGTCACGGCCAGGGAATGGGCGTAGACGAATGCACTCAGCAGGTCGTTGGCCTGGGTCGTGAGCCGGCCGTTCTGGATGGTGGTCTTGAAGTTAGGGATGGCGATGCTGGCCAGGACGCCGGCGGCCGCCAGGGTCACCAGGAGTTCGACGAGCGTGAAGCCGGATTGCCTTTTCATGCGGAAAATATAGGGTCTTCACCCTAGCAAAGCGACGCCCTTGCGACCGGCGCCACCAATCCGGCGACGGACGGCACCCCGGTTCCGGCCCCGTAACCGCCATGGCTTGAGGGCAGCCTGCAATAGGTAATATTAGGCATGAACCGCCCGGTCCGGGCGTTGGAGGCACCCCATGGTCCGCGGTCTGCCCTTGCTCTTGTTGGTTTTTTGCCCCCTCCTGGCAGCTGCTGCTAGCCTTCCGGGTTCAGCCTATCTATTGAGACCGGCGGCGGTCTTCACCGCCGACGACACCCACCTGCACTCGGGTTGGGTGGTATTGGTAGAAGGTGAACGCATCGCAGCCGTGGGGCCGGCGGACAAGGTGACCGCCCCCACCGGCGTCACCTCCATCGACCTCCCGGGCATGACCCTCTTGCCAGGCCTCATGGACCTCCACTCCCATCTCTTCCTGCATCCTTATAACGAGACCCTCTGGAACGACCAGGTACTGAAGGAACCGGAGGCTTACCGCACCATCGAGGCGGTCAAGCACGCCGAAGCCACCCTCATGGCCGGGTTCACCACGGAGCGAGATCTCGGCACCGAGGGCGCCGGCTATGCGGACCTGTCCCTCAAGCGGGCCATAGAAGAGGGCATGATCCCCGGCCCGCGCCTGTGGGTGGTGACCCGCGCCATCGTGGCCAGCGGCTGCTATGGCCCGGGACCGAAGGGCTTCCGCGATGACCTCACGCTGCCGCAGGGCGGGCAGGCCGTGAGCGGCGTGCCGGCGATACTCGAAGCGGTGCGTGAGCAGGCCGGCCACGGCGCCGACTGGATCAAGGTCTATGCGGACTACCGCTGCGGCCCCGATGGCAGCACGGTGCCTACCTTCACCCAGGAGGAGTTGAACGCCTTGGTGGAAGCCGCTCACTCCCTCGGCCGGCCGGTGGCGGCCCATGCCACCACGGCGGAAGGCATGCGCCGCGCGGTGCTGGCGGGTGTGAACAGCATCGAGCATGGTTACGAAGGCACGCCGGACGTATTCAAGCTCATGGCCGAGAAGCACGTGGCTTACTTCCCCACGCTCACTGCGGAAGAGGCCTACTCCCAGTACTTCCAGGGCTATGTGCCCGGCAAGACGCCGCCGAGTCAGGGCATGCAAGATGCCCACAACGCCTTGCAGCTCGCCATGAAGGCGGGGGTCACCGTGGGCTGCGGGAGCGACGTCGGTGTGTATGCCCACGGCACCAACTACCGCGAGATCGAGTGGCTGGTGCGCGACGGCATGACGCCGGTGCAGGCGCTGCTGGCCGCCACCGCCGTGGACGCCAAGGTGCTGGGCCGCGACAAGGATCTGGGCCACGTGGCTGCCGGCGCCTACGCGGACCTGGTGGCAGTGAGCGGCGATCCGACCAGCGATATCAGCGTGGTCGAGCATGTGACCTTCGTCATGAAGGGCGGCGTCGTCTACAAGCACCCCCAGTGAGTGCACCCGGCTATTCCCTGCGCAGCGACTGGCTGCTGTGGACGCTGGTCTGCGGGTTGTTGCTGCTGAGCGCCTGGCATCCGGCGCTGATCCGTAGTTACCCGGCATTGGTGGATTGGCCCACCCTCTCGACCATGGCCGGCCTGCTGCTATTGACCGCCGGCATCGAGGCCAGCGGCTTCCTGCATCGGTTCGCGGCCCGCATCACCCAGCGGGTGCATGACGAGCGCAGCCTCGCCCTGTTCCTCGCCGGCGCCTCGGCGCTGCTGGCGGCAGCGCTCACCAACGACATCGCGCTCTTCATCGTGGTGCCGCTGACCTTGACGCTGGCGGACTACGCCGCGTTGCCGGTGGCGCGCCTGGTGGCCTTCGAAGCCCTGGCGGTGAACGTGGGCTCCATGCTCACGCCCATCGGCAACCCCCAGAACATCTTCCTCTGGCAATCCTCCGGCACGCGCTTC
>DASXYJ010000174.1:0-7496 GCA_036502565.1 Gammaproteobacteria bacterium | reverse complement strand
GTCCAGGCGGTTCACCAGGTCGATCATCTCGTGGAAGTACACGTTACGGTCGTCGTCGCCCTGGATGAGCAGCACCGGCGACTTCCAGGTCTTCATGTAGGCGACCGGCGAGGACTGGAACGCCACCTTCATCGCCTGCTTGCGGTCGCCTTCCTCATAGCTCGGCTTGGCCGCGGCGAAGATGTCTGAGACGTCGTAGGACCAGTCGTGCACGCCGTGCAGGTCGACGCCGGCCTTGAAGGTCTTGGAATCACGTGCCAGCGCCATGGCGGTGAGATAGCCGCCGTAGGAACCGCCCCAGATACCGATGCGCTTCGGATCCACGCTCGACTCGCGCTGCAGGAACTTGGCGGCGGCCACCACGTCCTGGTACTCGGAAGCCCCCGTGAAGCCCCACTTCGGCGGGTTCTTGTAGTCATAGCCGTAGCCGATGCCGAGCCGGTAGTTCAGAGCCAGCACCACGAAGCCATGGCTCGCCAGGTATTGGTTCACCGCATAGGCGTTTGAGTAATAGCCCATGTAGTGCCAGCCCAGCAGCATCTGCCGCGGCGGGCCGCCGTGCACGAAGATCACCGCCGGCTTGTGGGCGCCGCCTTCCGCGGCGAACAGCACGCCGTGCACCGTGAGCCCGTCAGCGGCCTCGAAGGTCACGGGCCTGGGTGATACGAAACCGCTGCTGGGGAACTCAGCCGGGACCCGATCCTGGTCGAGCGCATGCCAATCGGCCTTGTCCACGCTGCCCGCCATCACCAGAGGCGGAAGCTGCACGTGACCCTGGATGAAGCCCAGGGTCTTGCCGTCGCCGGCGAACTGCGGACGCCACTCGCTGTTCTCGCCGCCGCTCAGGATCTTCTCCGGCACGCTGCCGTCGCTGGTGATCATATAAAGGTGGCGGCGCTCGCCGTCGCCGGTGTTGGCGCCGACGTTGGCGGAATACACCACGTGCGTCCCGTCGGCGCTCACGGTCACGTCCTCCACCATGAACTTGCCGGGCGTGATCAGCTTGGGCGCGCCGCCCTTGGCCGATACCGAGTAGAGATGCGGCCAGTTATCCAGGTCCGCCAGGAACAGCAGCTTGTCGCCGGCGAGCCAATGCAGGTTGGCCTCGCCCTGGGTGTCGGGATAGGAACCATGCAAGGTCTTGGGACTCTGCCATACCCGTGCCGCCTTGCCGCTGGCTACGTCGGCCACCCAGATGGACCAGGGGTTCGGCACCTGCCTCAGGATCGGCTGCGGCGCCCCGCCGTCACCGCGCCCGCGCACGAAGGCGATGCGCGTGCCGTCCAGGGACCAGCGCGGCATGAAGTCGTGGGTGGTGCCGGGGCTCAGGTACTGCACCGGTGTCTTGTCGTCCCGGTAGATGCCGACGAAGCCGTGGTCGTCACGGCCCGAGACGAAGGCCAGGGCCTTGCCGTCAGGCGACCAGTTGAGATCGGAGGCGTGACCCCGGTCGAAGAACAGGGCCTGGGGTTTGGCGCTGCCGTCCAGCGGCGCTGAATAGACCTGATGGCTCTGGATGAATGCCACCTTGGAACTGTCCGGCGCGATGACGGGGGCATCCCCCTCGCCCACCAGGTTCAGCTTGCCGTCCTTGAGAGCCACGCTCCAGATCTGCACCTCGGGTTTGTGGGGACTGGCATCCGGATCCGGTTCCACCGCTTCGGGCCAGTTGGCGTCATGGTCGCCGCCCCGTACGAACAGAAGATAGGCGCCATCCGGGGAGAAGCTGAGCTGGGTGATCTCCTGGCCGTCGTCCGCTGTGTAGTCGGTGAGCTGCTTGGGCGTGGCGCCGGGGTTCTCCACCATCCAGACGTTGCGGACCCCCGCCTCGTCCTGGACCCAGGCCAGGGAACTGCCCTTTGGGGCCGCGGCGAGTTCCTGGGGGTAGGGGTAGCTCAGGACCTGCGGCAGGGTGAAACCGGTAGCGCTGGCGGCGGTCGCCGCCGAGAGCAGGATCAGGGCGCTCAGGAGAGGGATCGTGCGGGAGGCCATGCAAGCTCCTTGGGAGTTCGTCGGAGGCGTCGAGGATCTGAGGCACTCTAACATCAAGTGTGTAGTCACAGAATCAGACGTACATATCTTTAATTATCAATAAGTTAGTAATACTCTTAAAAGTAAATTATTAGTCTATTTATAGCCATCGACGGATCGCCCAACCGATGGATTCCAGGAATCGCATCCAGCGATCACGCCGGGCCCAACGCTTGGGTTGGATGCGGACCGACTGGACCAAGTCGTCCTGGAAGTCATGCTCCAGGCGCTGCACCAGGGCCGGCGCAGTGCTGATGAGGGTCAGCTCGTAGTTCAGGAAGAAGCTCCGGTAGTCCAGGTTCGCGGTACCCACGGTGCACCAGTCCTCGTCCACCACCAGGGTCTTGGCGTGGAGCATCCGGGGCAGGTATTCGTGGATCTCGACCCCGGCGTCCATGAGGCTCCCGTAGGCCGCCCGGGCCGCCCAATGGACCACCCGCGCCAGGGTCTCGTCGATACGGTGGGGCACCAGGAGCTGCACCTTCACCCCGCGCCGGGCCGCCTTGGCCAGGCCGCGCCGGGTACCGGCGTCCGGCACGAAGTATGGCGTGGTGAGGTGGATGCTGCGCTTGGCCTCGGCGAACTTGCGGGCGTAGAGCTCGTGCAGGCGGCGGCGCCCGCGGCGGGAATGGTTGGTGATCAGCTGGTGGTTGGCGTCGACGGGCAGTTCGGGATAAGGCAGCACCTGGTTGCGCCAGAACGCGTCGAACACCCGCTGCAGGGTCCGGGCCAGGACGCCGTTGACCCGCACATGGGTGTCGCGCCAACGCAGCGGGCCGAACACGCTGTGGGAGTTCTCGCGGTGCACGTTGAACCCGCCGAAGAAGCCCACCTGTCCATCCACCACCAGCAACTTGCGGTGGTTGCGGCGGTTGTAGCGGGAGGGGTCCCGCCAGTTCCAGCGGTGGAACCAGCGCACCGCCACGCCGCCCTCCCGGAGCGCCCGCTCCACTGCGCGGGGACCCGAGAACAGCGAACCCACCGCGTCGATGTAGACCAGCACCTGCACGCCGGCACGCGCGCGCTCCACCAGCGCCGCGATGAAGCGGCGCCCCACCTCGTCGTCGGCGAATATGTAGCTCTCGAACTTGACGCTGCGGCGGGCGGAATGGATCGCCGCCAGCATATCTGCGTAAAGCTCGTCGCCCTCGGTGTAGACGTGGACGGCGGTATCGCGGATTTTACCCACGCTGGCTTGCGCCATGCTCCTGATGTCCGGCTGGTATAGTGTCTATCAAGGATTCTAAACCGCCGCAAACCCTTGCGCCTGCTCCTCTACAACATCCGTTACGCCACCGGCACCGGCCCCGGCTTCCATCTGCCGTTCCCGGGCGCGGGCTACCTGCGCAACACCAGCCGCCACCTGGAGAAGCTCACCGAGTTCATCGGCGCCCAGCGGCCCGATATCGTGGGGCTGGTGGAGGTGGACATGGGCTCCTCCCGCGCCTCTTCGGTGAACCAGGCGCAGGCCATCGCCCAGGCCATCGGCCACTCGCCCCACTTCGAGAACAAGTACGGGCTGAACTCCATCCACCGGCGCCTGCCCATCGTCAACAAGCAGGGCAACGCCTTCCTCACCCGCTATCCCGAGGCGGTGCAACGTCCCCACTACTTTGAACTGGGCATCAAGCGGCTTATCATGGAACTCGAGCTGGAGCACGTGTGCCTGTTCCTGGTGCACCTCTCGCTCAAACGCAGCCACCGGCACCAGCAGATGCATCATCTCGCCGAGCTCGTGAAGAACTCCAGCAAGCCGGTGATCCTGGCGGGCGACTTCAACACCCTGTGGGGCGACCACGAGATCGCCATGCTCATCCGCCGCAGCGGCTTCATCAACGCCAATACCGCCAACCTGCCGTCCTGGCCCAGCAACCGGCCGTTCCGCCAGCTCGACTTCGTGCTGCACAGCCCGGAGATCGAGGTCACCCATTTCCAGATCCCGCGCACGCCGCTCTCGGACCATCTGCCGCTGCTCTGCGACTTCCAGGTACGGGGCGCACACTGATGCGCTGGCTGCTGGCGGGACTCACCCTGGCGGCGCTGGGCACCGGCCTGGTGCTGCTGTTGCGCCGTCACCGCGCCAACATGCAGCAGGCCTGGGATGCCTGGGCCGGCGGCACTCCTGAGGACCAGCGCCTCGCCACCCTGCGCGACGCCCTGCTCAAGGAACTCAGCACCGAAGTGCAGGCATCGGTACGCAACAGCCTCATGGAGTTCGAGACCGCGCTGCGCGCTGACCGCCAGCCGCTGCAGATGCTGCGCCGCGAACTCATGGACAGCGTGGACCGTCGCCTCCTCAACACCGAGATACTGGGCCTGCCGCCGGAGGTGCGAGCGAAACTGCGCGCCCAGAGCAGTGAGATGATCCAGAGCGACGAGGAAGCCCGCACCTACATCGCTGCCAACGAAGCGCGCCTCTCGGTGCTGCGCGAATACTCGGCGCTCCGCTTCGGCGACCGGGTCGCCGGGGACTGGTTCGATGTGTATGAGAAAGCCTCGCGCCTGCGCCAACGCGGCGCCCGCAACTTCATCCAGCGCACCCTCAACGGTACCCAGACCGGCGAGGATGATGCCCGTTACATGAGCATGACGCGGGTCGACCAGGAGATCCGCACCCGACTGCTCAAGGTGCCCGCCGGCACCCGTTTCGCCGGCCTGGAGGCGGAGAAACTCGCGCCTGGCACCGAATAGCTGCTTGCGGTAACCACCCCCCGCTTCCTATCATTGGCGTCCTTCCCCCGACATAAACTGCCCCACGGAGCGTCCCCATGTCCGAGACCAACACCCAGGCCAACTGGCGCATCGAGCAGGACGCGGATGGCGTGGTCTGGCTGTGCTTCGACAAGGCCGGCGCCAGCGCCAACGTGCTCTCCAGCGCGGTCATGTACGAACTCTCGGACAAGCTGAAGCAGATCGCGCAGATGAAGCCCGCCGGGCTCGTCATCTGGTCGGCGAAGAAGTCCGGCTTCATCGCCGGCGCCGACATCAAGGAGATCAAGGACCTGCGTGCCCACGACGAGGCCTTCCGCGTCACTCGCGGCGGCCAGCAGATCGTGGAGCAGATCGAGAAGCTGCCCTGCGCCTCGGCGGCGCTCATCAACGGCTTCTGCCTGGGCGGCGGCCTGGAACTGGCGCTCTCCTGCACCTATAGGGTAGGCGTCGACGACGACAAGCTCGCCCTGGGACTGCCGGAAGTGAAGATCGGCGTGCATCCCGGCTTCGGCGGCACCGTGCGCTCGGTGCGCCTGGTGGGCGTGCTGCCCGCCATGAGCTTCATGCTGAGCGGTCGCAACGTGCGCGGCAAGGAAGCCCTGAAGATCGGTCTCATCGACAAGTTGGTGAAGGAAGACATGGCACGGCCTACTGCGTCACGTCTCGTGCTCAAGGCCGCGCCGAAGCGCCAGCCGCCTTTCATCCAGAAGCTCCTGGGCTCGGGCCTGCTGCGCCCGATCATCGCCAATGTATTGGTGAAGCAGGTGAAGGCCGCCAAGGTGCGCCGCGACCACTACCCGGCTCCCTATGCGGTCATCGACCTCTGGAAGAAATACGGCGCCAGCGAGGCGCAGTACGAGGCCGAGGCCCACTCCTTCGCCAAGATGATGGAGCTGGACGTCTCCCACAACCTCATGCGTGTGTTCCTGTTGCAGGACCGTCTGAAGTCCCTGGGCAAGAAGTCCGACCTCGCGCTCAAGCATGTGCACGTGATCGGCGCCGGCACCATGGGTGGCGACATCGCCGCCTGGTGCGCCCTGCGCGGCTACACGGTCACGCTGCAGGATCGTGAGGAGAAATACATCCAGCCCGCCTTAGGGAGAGCCCGCAAGTTGTTCGAGAAGAAGCTGCGCGGTCCCGAAGTGGATGCCGCCACGGCACGTCTCAAGATGGACGTGGCGGGCGCCGGCGCCAAGGACGCCCAGGTGGCCATCGAGGCCATCTTCGAGGACGTGAACGCCAAGCAGGATCTCTACAAGAAGCTCGACGCGGTGATGGGCCCGGATGAGGTGCTGGCCACCAACACCTCCAGCATCCGCCTGGAGACCCTGCGCACCGTGCTGAAGCAGCCGACGCGCCTCGTGGGCCTGCACTTCTTCAACCCGGTGGCCAAGATGCCGCTGGTCGAAGTCATCCATGCCGACGACACGCCGAAGGAAGTGGTGGCCAAGGCCCTGGCCTTCGCCCGCCACATCGACAAGCTGGCGGTGCCGGTGAAGTCCGCGCCGGGCTTCCTGGTGAACCGCATCCTCATGCCCTACATGATGGAGGCCATGCTGGCCCATGACGACGGCATCAGCCTGGAAGCCATCGACAAGGCCGCGCTGGACTTCGGCATGCCCATGGGTCCGGCGGAGCTCGCCGACACCGTGGGCCTGGACGTGAGCCTCTCCGTGGCCAAGGTCTTCGCCAAGGAGTTCAACAAGAAGATCCCGGACAGCCTGGTGAAACTGGTGGAAGCCAAGAAGTTCGGCCGCAAGACCAACGAGGGCTACTACAAGTACGTGGACGGCAAGCCGCAGAAGGACCAGTCCAAGGCCGGCCCCACCGACCCGGACCTGCAGGATCGCCTGATCCTGCCCATGCTCAACGAAGCGGTGATGGTGCTGCGCGAGCAGATCGTGGCCGACGCCGAGCTCCTGGATGCCGGCGTCATCTTCGGCACCGGCTTCGCGCCCTTCCGCGGCGGCCCGGTGAACTACATCCGCAGCACCGGCGTCGATGCCCTCAAGTCCCGTCTTGAAGCGCAGGCCAAGAAGCATGGCGACCGCTTCAAGCCGGATGCCGGCTGGAGCGCCGCGACCCTCAAGGAATCCAAGGCATGAAGTTCGACGCGCTCCCCACGGACCGCCCTGCCGAGGTCCGCACCCTCGCCATGCCCAAGGACACCAATGGCCTGGGCGATATCTTCGGCGGCTGGATCATGTCGCACGCCGACATCGCCGGCGCCATCCTCGCCTATCGCCGCGCCGGTGGCCGCGTGGTGACCGTGGCGGTCAACGACTTCGTGTTCGTGAGTCCGGTGTATGTGGGCGACGTGGTGAGCTTCTATACGGACGTGGCACGGGTAGGCAATACCTCCATCGCCATCGACGTCACCGTGTTCTCGCAGCGCAGCGACGGTGAGCGGGACCTGACCGTGAAAGTGGCCACCGCCCAGCTCACCTACGTGCGGGTCGGCGCCAACCGCCGTCCGGTGCCGGTGGCGCACAAGACGTGAAAAAAGGGGGCTTGGCCGGAGCATGGTAGGCCTGTGATAGAATGGCCGCACCGGGCTCCCCGGCCAGGGATTTCCCCGGTAGAACAACAAGTTATCGCTGTAGCGAAGGGCTGAAAAGAAGCATATGGCACCGCGACCGCTCGACCGCGAACTCATCAAGCAATTCTCCCCCTTAAGCGGTCTCAAGCCCGAGAACCAGGCTGACCTCGCCGGCAAGAGCCAGGTGCAGGAGACCGAAGCCGGCCGCTACGTG
>DASXYJ010000173.1:0-4141 GCA_036502565.1 Gammaproteobacteria bacterium | reverse complement strand
ACGCTTCTCCTTGAGAGCCTGCTCCGCCAGCGGACCCGGGAGGCTGGGTGGCCCCGGCACGAAGTCCTTGGCGAAATCCAGGCATTGCTCCCAGATGTCGAGCGCCCTTGGGAAGCGCTTCGCCTTCACCAACAGGTTCATCAAGCGCTCGGCCTGCACCAGGGACAGAGCGTCCTGGTGGCGCTGGCGCAGCGCCTCGAACAGCTCCTCATGGAAGCTGCGGGGATTGATGAGCCCCGCGTCGTCCTCCGCCAGCAGCAGGTCGCGGGCCGCCTGGGGAGCGTGGGCTGCCAGCTGTTCGTCCATCTGCTTCAGCAGGAGCTCGAGGCGCTGCTGCTGTCCCTCCAGGGCGCGGCTCTCGGCGGTGGGCCGCGCCACATGCACCGCGATGCCGAGCTGCTCGTGCTGGTGGTAGGCCACGTAGCCCACCATGTGGCAGACGAAGACCAACCCATAGACCAACACCGTGAGGAGCACCGCTTCGCCCACGTGTCCCGAGAGCAGCATCACCAGGTAGGCGACGCCGGCCAGGGCGAGGCAGGCCACGAGATACGGGATGCCGGTGTGGAACACGAAGCTCAGCAGGTTGATGGGATTGACGGCGCCATCCAGGCTCTGTTGCAGCACCAGGTTGGCAAGGAAGGCCGGCAGGAAGTACACGGCAGCGCAGCCGATGAGCGTGGCGTAGGCCGGGTGGCCGGCGCGGCTGGCGAGCACCGCGCAGGTGGCGGCGCCGCCGATGTAGGCGATGAGCGCCAGGAGGCGCAGGCGCTCGCCCTGGAACAAGGCCTCGCTGCCGAGGGGCGGCGGGATGGCGTGGCCGAGGGCGGTGCGCTGCACCACGTTCATGGAGTAGTAGCCGAGCAGCCCCATCATCACCCCGCTCAGGGGGATGCCGAAGGGGCCGGCGTAACCGGCGAGCCACAGGCCGAGGCCGAGGGTGATAACCACCGGCATGGCGTAGCCGCGCAGCGGGTAATAAAGGAGCTTGGGCAGGTAACGCCAGGTCTCCGGCGTGCTGACCATCAGCGCGTCGGCTTGCGGGTCGTCGAGCCGGAACTCGCGTGTCGCGTCGTCGCTCATCCCCTGCCCCAAGATGGGTACAGGGGAAGTATATAGATTAGGGCGCGGGCACGAAGCCGATGGCGAACACCACGTCCACGCTGAGGCCCACGTACTGCGGGTCGTCCCACTGGCCCTTGCCGATGCCGTAATCCCGGCGGTTGAGGGTGGTCTTGGCGTCGAGCTTGGCCTGCTTGCCGTCCCTGGACGGGGTCCAGGTGAAGGGCACGGTGATGGACTTGGTGACGCCCTTCAGGGTGAGCTTGCCGGTGACGCTGTAGTGGCCCGGCGAGACCTGCTTCATGGAGTCGCTGACGAAGCTGCCCTTGGGATACTTGGCGGTGTCGAAGAAGTCATCGCCCTTCAGGGCCGCGTCCATCTCATCCATGCCGGTGTCCACGGAGCCGAGATCCACGTCCACCTGCAGCTTGCCCTTGCCGGGATCCTTGTCGTCCAGGCAGAGCTCTGCGGTGTAGCTCTTGAACTCCCCCGGGAAAGGCGCGCCGCCTTGGCTGGCGATGAAGCTGAGGCTCTTCGGCGTGGGCTGGGGTTTCCAGCAGCCGGCGACGGCCGAAGCACTCCAGGCGAAGGCGATGAGGGTCAACAACAGCAATCGGATCTTCATGGTCACTCCCGTGGCAACATCCAGAGCGGCAACATGCGGCGCAGCACGCCGTCGTGGCGCGCGAACTCATGCCAGAACGCGGCGGCCACGTGCAGGCATACCAATGCGAGCAGGCACCAGGCGCCGAGGTCGTGCAGATCCTTGGTGAGCTTCGCCAGATCGCGGTCCGCGCCGGTGAGGTTGGGCAGGTTGAAGAGATAGAACCAGCGCACCGTGAGGTTGGAGGCGTTGGAGGTGAGCCAACCCAGGAGCGGCAGCGTGAGCAAGAGGCCATACAGCGCCACGTGGCTGGCATGCGCCAGGAGACGCTCCAGCGGGTTCATGCCCGCCGGCAATTTCGGCGGCGGCGTGTAGAAGCGCCACAGCAGCCGCAGGATCACCAGCGCGAACACCGTGATGCCCATGGATTTATGGAAAGTGAGCAGCTTCAGGCGTTCGATGCCCACCGGCAGGTCCTTGGCATAGATGCCCACGGCGAACTGGATCAGCACCAGGAGTAGGATGAGCCAGTGCAGCGACTGGGCCACTGCGCCGAAACGTGTTGCGGTGTTGCGGAACGGAATAATGGCGGCGCTCTCGGTGTAGGGATGTCTATGGTAGATGGTATTAGAAGGTGGGACGGCATGCGCGAGGCTTCTATTCCTTTTTATGTGGGATTGGGCTTCGCCCTGTTACTGGCGGGTTGCCAGACCACACCCGGGAAACAGGCCAGCGCCGCGCCTTCCGGCGAACTGCGCAGCCAGCCCGCGGCGGGCTCCACGCACTACGTGGTGGACGCCGCGCACTCGGAGGTGGAGTTCCTGGTCTACAAGGCCGGCAGCCTCTCCGCCTTCGGCCACAACCACACCGTGGAAGCCCGCGAGTTCAGCGGCGACGTGTACCTGGCGCCGCAGTTCAAGGACTCGATGTTCTCGCTCAAGCTGCCGGTGAAGCGCTTCGAGGTGGACCGCGCCGAGGCGCGCACCGCGGCCGGCGATGACTTCACGAGCAAGCCCACACCGAAGGACATCCAGGGCACTACCGAACATATGCTGGGCGCCGACAGCCTGGACGCGGACAAGTACCCGGACGTGACCATCCAGTCCGTGGCGCTGTCCGGCGAGGAAGCCAAGGCCGAGATGACGGTGCGCATCACCCTGCACGGCACCGCCCGGGACGTGAAGGTGCCGGTGAGCGTGAGCCACGACGGGGATGGGCTCACGGCCGCGGGCGATTTCGAGCTGCGCCAGACCGAGTTCGGCATCAAGCCCTTCAGCGCCGTGGGCGGCGCGTTGCAGGTGGCGGACGCCTTCAAGGTCCAATTCAAGATCCTCTGCCACAAGGCCTGAGACAGCTTCACATATCGCGGAATAAAGCCCAGGGATTGCGGGTTACCTCGCAGTATGGGAGGCCATGCTCCTCCCATACTGAGCACCCATAGAAGAGGTATCCGCGATGCGCAGAATCAGTCTGGTCGGGCTCACCCTGGTCTCGGCAGCCCTGTTCTTCTTCCTGGGTTGCGGCGGCGGCTACAGCGGCAGCAACTACGGCAGCGGTGCCGGCGGCACCAACAGCATCGTCACCAACATCGTGGTCACCCCCGCCAGCGCCGGCATCAGCATCGGCGGCACCCAGCAGTTCATGGCCAAGGCCACGGACTCCAGCGGCAACGCGGTGGCGAACCCGCAGCTCACCTGGCACTCCTCCGACCCCACGGTGGCCACCATCAGCAGCACCGGCCTCGCCACCGGCGTGGCCGCGGGCAGCAGCAACATCACCGCCTCCATCACCTACACCAGCGGCGGCGTCTACACCACGGGCCCCGGCACCACCTATACCAGCAACGTGGCGGTGCTGAACGTGACCATGGTGGACGCGGTGGCGGGCACCGCCGCCGTGGGCCATGCCCTGGCGGGCGCGCTGATCACCCTCAAGGATGCGGACGGCCGCACCCAGACCGCCATGAGCGGCGACGATGGCCGCTTCATGCTCTCCACCGCCGGCCTGAAGGCGCCGTTCCTGCTGAAGGCCGACGACGGCCGCGGCCAGGTGCTGTTCGGCGCGGCCGCCCAGAGCGGCATGGTTGCGAACCTGGATACCGTGACCGACCTGATGCTGCGCGCCTGGTACGGCGCCCACGGCAGCACGCCGGAAGCGGCCTTCGCCGACATGCGCGCGCATCCGGCGCCGGACCAGAAGTCGCTGCTGGCGCTGGACCGCAACTTCCACGCGGTGCTGCGGGATTCGCTGAGGGCGGAAGGCCTGCCTGCGGACAAGTTCAACCTCTTCTCCACGTCCTTCCAGGCGGACAGCACCGGCTTCGACGCGGTGCTGGACAACCTGCATGCGGTCACCGCGGGCAGGCTGGAACTGCAGGACGGCCTGATGGGCCGCAGCACGGATGTGAGTGGTTTGGGTAGATAGGGAACTCGCAGCGTCGGGTGTCGGCGATGCTGCGGACATGGACGAAAAGGC
>DASXYJ010000172.1:0-7591 GCA_036502565.1 Gammaproteobacteria bacterium | reverse complement strand
ACTGCATCAGCTTGGCCAGCCAGGTGACCCTGGGCAGTCCCAGGGATTCGTCCCACTGCCGCTCGCACCAATGCGCCCAGGCATCGAAGAGGTGCCGTTCCCGCTCATAGCGGCGTCGCGCGTATCTCATTGCTCGCCCTCCAGCATGTGTTCCACGTCCTCGGTGCCGCTCTTGCGGTCCAGGGTGCCGAGATACTGGCCGTGCTCCTCCGGGCAGTAGATCCACTGGTCCACCAGCCCCGGCCACACCACCTGGTACTTGCCTTCCGGCGTCTTGCCTAGACCACAGGTCGCGTTGTTGCGCAGGATGTCCTGGGCCCAGTAATGGATCTTCACCGCCAGTTCCCGCTTGCTCACCACTTCCACGTATGCGCTCATGTGCGTAACCCCTCCTGTCTGTGAATTCCGCAGGCAACACGGCGCCGTCTCCGCCGGGGTCACGGCGGCGCGGTTTCCTTGTGCAGCTTGCCCGCAGAGTAAAGCATACTGAACAACGCTTGTCAAGCATGCTGTCCGGTGGTAAAGTCTCCTTTACCCATGAAGACCTCCGGCGACCGCATCCGTCACATCCGCGAGGAGCTCGAGCTGTCCCAGGAGGCGTTCGGCCGCCACATGGGCGTGTCCAAGGCTGCGGTCTCCCAGTGGGAGAACGGCGACACCAAGAACCTGCGTCCCGCCAACCTCTTCGCCCTGCAGAACTTCAGCGGTTACTCCGCCGAGTGGATCGCCACCGGCGCAGGTTCGGCGCGTCTCAAGGGCAAGAAGACTTCGGACAATACGAGCCCGGGTCCGGGGGTGCATAGCCTCCCCCTCGTCTCCTGGGTGCGAGCCGGTCAATGGAATGACGTGGTCGACGTGTATCGGCCCGGCGAGGGAGAGAAGTCCGTGTACACCACCCGCAAGGTGGGTTCCCGTGCCTACGCCTTGCGCGTGGTGGGCGACAGCATGGAGAACCCCAACGGCCGTCCCACCTACCCCCAGGGTTCCATCATCATCGTGGACCCGGACCGGGAACCTATCCACGGCAGTCCCGTGATCGTGCGGCTCGAGGACTCCAAGCAGGCCACCTTCAAGCAGCTGGTCATCGAAGGCGGCGTGCGTTACCTGAAGCCGCTCAATCCCCGCTACCCCATCATGAAAGTCGACCGTAAGGCCAGTTTCTGCGGCGTCGTCGTCCAGACCATCATCGACGAGGATTAGCGCGCGCTTGGCCCACCCGCATTTCCACAACCTGGATCCCCACACCCCCATCGGCGGCAACCTGCTGCGCTGGCGCTGGGAGAAGTTCAAAGCCGGCGTGCCCAAGCCGCCCCAAGGCGGCTATGCCGCATTCGAACGGGAATGGCGCGTCACGCCGGAGTTCCCCGCCGGCGCCGATCCCCGCGTCTGGTGGCTGGGTCATGCCACGGTGCTGTTGCGCTTAGGCGATCTCCACATCATCACCGACCCGCAGTTGAGCCCGCGCTCCTCGCCCTTCCCCTTCGTCGGTCCCAAGCGCCTGGTGGCGGCCCCGGCCCAGGTCCCGCAGCTGCCGCGCATCGACGTGCTGCTCATCTCCCACAACCACTACGACCACCTGGACGCGCCTACGGTCCGCGCGCTGCTGCGCGCCAATCCGGCCATGGTCTGCTACGTGCCCCTGGGTCTGAAGGCCTGGTTCCAGAAGCGCGGCGCCCTGCACGTGCACGAGCTCGGCTGGTGGCAGAAGCACGGCCACCAGGACCTGGAGATCCACTGCGTCCCCGCCCAACACTGGAGCGCCCGCGGCCTCTGGGACCGCAACCAGACCCTCTGGAGCGGTTGGGTGGTGAAGGGCCGGGGGATCAACTTCTATTTCTCCGGCGACACCGGCTACAGCCCGCGGCTGCAGGAGATCGCGAGCCGCCTGGGCTCGCCGGACGTCGCCGCGCTCCCCATCGGCGCCTATGCCCCGCGCTGGTTCATGCGCACCCAGCACGTGGACCCGCCGGAAGCCGTGCAGCTGCATCGCGAACTCAGGGCGCGCAACTCGATCGCCATCCACTGGGGCACCTTCGAGCTGGCGGACGACAGCCTGGACGAACCGCTGGATGCCTTGCGGTCCGCGTTGCAGCAGCATGCCCTCGGCCCTAAGGATTTTTGGGTCATCAAGCAAGGTGAATCCCGCCTGCTCTCCCGCTAAGATTGGCGCATGGCTGGATACTCAGGCACCCCTCTCGCGAAGAAGCTCGGCATCAAGCCCGAGAGCCGCGTCTGGGCGCCCGGCGCACCGCGCGGTTACAAGAAACTCATCTCGCCCTTGCCCGCCGGCGCGAAGCTCGCCAGCCGCGCCGGCCATGAGTTCGACGTCATCCACTTCTTCACCAAGAGCCGGCGCGAACTCGCCGCCACCCTCCCCGGTCTCATCCCGCGCATCCAGCGCGACGGCGCCATCTGGATCTCCTGGCCCAAGAAAGCTTCCAGGGTCGAGACCGACGTCAGCGAAGACCTGATCCGCACCCTGGCCCTGCCGCTGCGCCTGGTGGACGTGAAGGTCTGCGCGGTGGACGACACCTGGTCGGGTCTGAAGCTCGTCATCCGCAAGCATCTCCGCTAGAACGCCTTTCCCTGCAGGGAGGGGCTATATCCCGTTTGGACAGCATGCTTGACTACCGGCTTTAGGGTGTTTCCCGGAGTCGATATGCAGGCATTTGCCGGAGTGACGGGGATGGGGCGGACAGGCTCCAATACGCCATCGGTTCGACGTGACGTGCCGATGGCCCAGGTGGAAGTGCTAATGCTCTTCCATCCGCGGTTGCAGGGTGTGGGAGCCGGGGGCGTACCGGCCGGACTCTGCGACGAAGCGACCCAGGCATGGCTCACGCTCGACGTGCACGGCAGGCGCGGCGTCAGTGAGCTAACCGGTCTTCCGGTGCTTGAGGATCTGAGGCTCGAGTTGCACGGAGAAGATGTCGAAGCTCTGCTGCCCGATGGAATCGTGAACGAAGTCGCGGACTACGTGCTCAGTGACGCGTAATCATCCGACTCCGCTCTAGGTATCGAGAAGTCTTACAGATCCCAATGGCGGCACAGGAGGTGTCTACCATGTGTTTCGCAGGTATCGAAGGTGATGTGAAGACCCTGGTGGACCGCGTCGCCGCCAAGGCTGAAGTGAAGGTGATGGATGCGCGCATCGATCACGGGCATCTGCAGATGCTGGTGGAGAACCGTGGGTGGGTCCGTTCCACCGACCTCCTCGAGCATCATCTGGAACAGCCGGCCGAGGACTTCGACGATCAGCCGGTGAATGTGCGGCATATCCAGCCGCAGGTCCCGGCCTTCCTCGCCGCCTCGCGCTGAGGGCTCGGCCCACCCATACAGGCTGATCGCTCCATAAGCTGAAACGCCCAGCCGGCTGCGGCTGGGCGTTTTTCTATCCAAGGGGAGGAAAGATGGTGCCGACAGAGGGAATCGAACCCCCGACCCACGCATTACGAATGCGTTGCTCTACCAACTGAGCTACGTCGGCACACTTTTGACCGTCGCTCTGCCATCCCTGGCGGGACTATGCAGAACTTGCCGACACCCGCCCCGCCGTCCTGGCGGGTCGCTCGCGGCATTGCCGCGAGCCCAACTGAGCTACGTCGGCACACTCGAAACAGGAGGCGGATTATACGGGAAGGCTACCCGGGCCTTCCACCCATCAATCCCGGCGCTTGCGCACCCGCATGATGACTTCGATGCCGTCCGGCTGCATGCCTTCCGGCAGCTGGGGCAGCTTGGAGAAAGCCACCTCATGGGAAGGGATGTCCTGCAGTTCGCCGCTGTCCACGTTATAGATGTGGTGATGGGAGCCGGTGGTGGAATCGTAGAACACCCGTGCCGGGTCCACGATCACTTCCCGCACCAGGCCCTTGTCCGAGAACAGCTTCAGCGTGTTGTACACGGTGGCCTTGGAGACCTTGCTGCTGTCGCCGCGGTTCACCGCCGCCATGATCTGGTCGGCGGACATGTGCTGCGGGCGACGGAACAGTACCTCGGCGATCTCCAGCCGTTGCGGGGTGGGGATCACGCCATGCTTCTTGAGATGGGTCTCGAGGGCCGGGCCGTTCAGGGGGCGATGCGATTCAGACATAGTCTAAATAGTATATGCGCAAAAAATATCCAGGTCCATGCGCTCAGCGGTCGGGGCGATACGGCGCGGGGTCCAGGATGGGCGAGCGCCCCGCCATGAGGTCTGCGAGCAGCCGCGCCGAACCCGGTGCCAGCGTCACGCCGTTGGCGTAGTGGCCGGTGTTGAACCACAGCCCCGCGAGCTTCGGGTGCGGACCGATGAAGGGCACCCCTTCCGGCGAGCCGGGACGCAGCCCGCTCCACTGCCGCGCCGGCGTCGCGCCCTTCAGCACCGGCAGCAGGTCGCCTGCCACGCGTGTCAATTCTTCCCGCGCCTCCGGGGTGATGTCCCGGTCGAAACCCACGTGCTCACGGGTGCTGCCGACGATGATCTCGCCGCTGCGCCGCGCCAGCACATAGTGCTCGCCTCCGCACAGCACGCGGCTCAGGAGTCCGGGCGGCCCGCGGAACTGGATGATCTGTCCCCGCACCGGTTCCACCGGCACGCGGAGGCCCACGGTCTCGGCGAGGCCGTTGCTCCAGGCACCGGCGGCGATGACCACGTGCTCGGCGCGGATCTCGCCGGTCTCGGTGCGCACTCCCGTGATCTTGCCGCCCTTCTCGATCAGACCGGTCACGGCGGTCTCTTCCTTGATGGGGATGCCCTCGTTCAGCATCGCCTCGCGCAACGCGCGCAGGAAACGGGAGATGTGGATGTGCGCGATACCCGGCAGGAAGATCGCCGGCCGAGCATGGTCCGCCAAGGCCGGCTCCTGGCGCCGCACCTCATGCGCTTCCAGGAAGTCGATGGCGCGACCGGTGTTCTGGGCCCAGCCCAAGGCCGCGTCGCGCTCACCCAGGTCGAAGCAGAGCAAGCCGCTCGGAGTCCATTCGGGATCGATGCCGCTGGCGCGGCGCACATCGTCCGCCAGCATGGCGTAGGAAGACTGGCTCCAGCGCGACAGTAGCGCGAGCGGCTTCGGCGAACGCCAGGGGAACAGTGTGGAGAGGATGCCCGCGGCCGCGCGTGAAGCCTCGCGGCCCGTGAGGCCGCGCTCTATCACCGTCACGGCAAAACCGGCACGGTTGAGCTCGCGGGCCGCCAACAGGCCCACCACTCCCGCACCGACGACGATGACGTCCTGCTTCCCCGACATTGGGAGGATCTTCCCCGAAGTATTTCCCCGGGAAAGTATATAGAAAAAGCGAGGTGTCCTCGGCCGCCCGGCTCGAAGCCGGGTATTTAGGCGGGATTCAGGGCCGGCTGACCTGCCGTAGCACCTTGGGTAGCGCGAATTCCACGTTCTCCGGGATGCCTTCCGTCTCCCGCACCGTGTGCCCGCCCCACTGCTTGAGGCGCTCCACCACCTGCTGCACCAGCACTTCCGGCGCCGAGGCACCGGCGGTCACCGCCACCGCTTGCTTGCCCTCGAACCACTCCCGATGCATGTCCTCGGGCCCGTCGATCAAGTAAGCGGTCGCACCCTCGCTCTCAGCGAGTTCGCGCAGACGGTTGGAGTTGGAACTGTTGCGGGAACCCACCACCAGCATCACCTGGCAGCGGCGCGCCAAGCGCTTCACCGCATCCTGACGGTTCTGGGTGGCGTAGCAGATGTCGTCCTTGCGCGGCCCGTGGATCTGCGGGAAGCGTCCGCGCAACGCGTCGATGACGCGCGCCGTGTCGTCCATGGAGAGGGTGGTCTGGGTCACGAAGGCCACCTTGGCTGTATCCCGGAACGCGAGCTTCTCCACGTCCGCCGGAGTCTCGACGAGGTGGATCGCGCCACCGAAGCCCGTATCGAACTGGCCCATTGTCCCTTCCACTTCCGGATGGCCCGCATGGCCGATGAGCACCACGTCCAGGCCGTCCCGGGCATAGCGGCTCACTTCCATGTGCACCTTGGTCACCAGGGGGCAGGTGGCGTCGAACACCCGCAGGCCGCGCCGTTCCGCCTCGCCGCGCACTGCCTGGGACACGCCGTGGGCGCTGAAGATCACGATGCCGTCATCCGGCACCTGGTGCAGCTCTTCCACGAACACCGCGCCGAGACCCCGCAACCGGTCCACCACGTGGCGGTTATGCACCACCTCGTGACGCACATAGATGGGCGCGCCGTAGATCTCGATGGCCCGCTCCACGATCTCGATGGCGCGGTCGACACCGGCGCAGAAGCCACGGGGGTTGGCTAAGAGGATTTCCACAAAGACTATTTTACCGCAGCGCTGCGTCGCTGCAGGAACATACCGTCCAGCACCAGCACGATTGCGCCCACGGTGATGGCGGAATCCGCCACGTTGAAGGCCGGGAAGAACCAGCCCGCCCAGTGGAACTGCAGGAAATCCACCACGTAGCCCTGCACCAGCCGGTCCCAGACGTTGCCCACTGCTCCGCCAGCCACCAGCGCCAGGCCCATGGCCATCCAGCGACTGGTGTTCGCCGGCAGGCGTGCCAGCCAGACGACGATGAGAGCCGCGATCACCAGTGCCAGCACCACGAAGAACCAGCGCTGCCAGCCGGGTTGTCCTGCCAGCATGCTGAAGGCGGCACCGGTGTTGTGCAGCAGCGCGATGTTGAACACCGGCAGCACGTAGATGGTCTGGTAGACCTGCATGTGGGACGCCACGAACCACTTGCTGAGCTGGTCCAGGACGATGACGGCCAGGGACAAGCCCAGCCATGCCGACTTGCCGGGGAATTTGATCACGCGAATTTCCTGATCTCGCCGGAGCCCGCGACGTTACTGACGCAGCGTCCACAAAGGCCGGGGTGCTTGGCATCTTTATTGGTATCTTCCCGATGGTGCCAGCAGCGCACGCACTTCTCGTGATCCGAGACCTTGGCCTTCACCCACAGTCCCGCCACTTCCGGATCCGCGACGGCATCTTTCGGCTTCTGCTCGTCGCCGTACACGCGGGCATAGGAGGTGATGAGCGTGAAACGCAGCTCATCGCCCAGGCTGCCCAGGGCCTGCGCCAGTTCCGGTTCGCAGTAGAGGTCCACTTCCGCGTCCAGGGAAGAACCGATCTTGCCCTCCACGCGCAGCTTCTCCAGCTCCTTGCGCACCGCCTCGCGCACTGACAGCACCTGCTGCCAGAGCCGCATGTCGGTCTTGGCGGCCTCAGGCATCGCATACCAGGTGGCCAGGAACACCGACTCCTCGCGCCGGCCCGGCAGGAAATGCCAGATCTCTTCCGCCGTGAAGCTCAGGATCGGCGAGAGCCACCGCACCATGGCTTCCGCCACGTGGTATAGCGCCGTCTGGCAGGAACGCCGCGCCGCGCTGTCCGCCTGGGTGGTGTATTCCCGGTCCTTGATCACGTCCAGGTAGAAGCTGGACAGGTCCACCACGCAGAAGGCGTAGAGCTTCTGGTAGATGAGGTGGTACTGGTAGTCCTGGTAGGCCTGCACGAGTTCCTTCTGCAGCTGCCGTGCCCGCTCCACCAGCCAGAGGTCCAGGGCCAGCATCTTGGCCGGCGCGAGAGCATGCTGGGCCGGATCGAAATCATAGAGGTTCGCCAG
>DASXYJ010000171.1:0-3347 GCA_036502565.1 Gammaproteobacteria bacterium | reverse complement strand
CTTGCACGACGGGCGATGCCTGGCAGGGTCCGGCAGCGGCTGCGGGCCATGCACCTGCGCCGTGAAGCCGCGGCGAAGCTGCCGGCGGAGCTCGCCTCGGCAGAGCGGGAGCAGGGCGCGGTGGTCAGCCTGGATTGCCGCCTCTGCGGCCGGGCCGGCGTGCCGCACCGGGTGATCGGGCACGTCAGCCCCACCCAGGCGGGCGCCTTCAGCAGCCGCGACCAGCGTCTGCTGCGATGCACGGCCTGCGAAGCCATCTATCTCGACCCTTTCCCCACGCGGGAAGACATGCGGGTCCTCTACGAAGGCTCGGTGCAGTTCACCGACGGCGTCTACACCGAGGCGGACCACGCCACCCAGATCCTCGGCAACTACGCCGGCCGTCTGCAGCGGCTGGGGCTGTTCCCGCGCCCCGGCGAGAAGCTCCTGGAAGTCGGCGCGGGTCTCGCCTGGGTGTCGCGTGCCTGCAAGCTGCACGATCCGGGCATCGTCACCGTGGCCCAGGATGTCAGCGGCGAATGCGCCGCCCAGTGTCCCTGGGTGGATGACTACCGGGTCGGACCGGTGCAGGCGCTGCCGGCGGGAGAGAGTTACCGGCTCATCTCCCTGACCCATGTCATCGAGCATCTGCTGGATCCCGGTGCCATGCTCGCGGAGCTCGCCGCCCGGCTGCTCCCGGGTGGGCATCTCTACATCGCCGCGCCGTTCCGGCCGCCGCTGTGGCGGTCCGAGGACGGCATCCGTCCCTGGCTCAGTTACAGCTACCTGCACGTGCCGGCCCACGTCAGCTATCTCTCCAAGCGCTGGTTCATCCAGGCCAGCCAGCGCGCCGGCTTGCGGCTGCTAAGATGGGATCCTTCCCACGACGGGCACCAGGCCTTCGAGGTGGTGTTGCAGAAGCCCGCCGTCCCGCCCGCCAGGAGTTGAGCGCTTGATCTCCCAGGACATACTCGCCCGTTCCGCCTCCATCCGGGACAGCTATCAGGATGCCAAGCCCTTCCGGCACGTGTGCCTGGACGGTTTCCTCACGCCCGAGCTCGCCGAGCGCCTGCTCGCCGAGTTTCCGCCCTTCGATCCGGAGTTCGCCAAGGACGAGATGGGCCGGGTGGGCGGCAAGGCGGTGCATACCGACCTGCGGAGCCTGGGGCCTGCTTACCGCGAGTTCTACGACTACATGCGCTCGCCGGCCTTCCTCGGCGCCATGTCGGACATGCTGGGGGTGCCGGACCTGCGCTTCGATCCCGCCATGTACGGCGGCGGCACCCACGAGAACAGGGAAGGTCAGGAACTCGACCCCCACGTGGACTTCAACTACGACCCCAAGCTCGGCATGCACCGCCGGCTCAACCTGCTGGTCTACCTCAACAAGGAATGGGACCTGTCCTGGGGCGGCGGCATCGAGCTGCACTCCGATCCGCGCGACTGGGAACACGACCAGGTCTTGAGCTTCAACTGCAACTTCAATCGCGGCGTCATCTTCGAGACCAACGAGCATTCCTGGCACGGCTTCCCGCGCATCCAGCTGCCCGCGGACAAGCACGGCCTCTCCCGCAAGTGCATCTCGGTGTACCTGTACACCCGGCACCGGCCCAAGGAAGAGGCGGCGCCGCCCCATGGCACCTTCTACGTGCAGCGTCCGCTGCCCAAGCACATCGTGGCGGGACACAGCTTGAGCGCGGGTGACCTGGAGGAGATCAAGCGCCTGCTGATCTTCCGCGACGGCTGGATCCGTTTCTACCAGCAGCGCGAGCTGGACCAGGCGCGCGAGCGCCAGTCCATCGTCCGCTACGTGAGCTCCCGCGGCCGCAGCGTGTTGCGCCGCATATGGCGCACCCTGTGGCGGCTGTTCGGGCGCTGAAGCGCCGCGCTCCGCCGCCGATCTGACGGCGGCTCCCATGACTTGAGTCTTCGATACATTTCGTCATGCGCGGCGGGGTCAACCCGCGCATCCGCGGGGCGTTTTTCCCTTGAGGCCCTCTCGAGGAGATAAGCATGCGCAAGAAGATGTTCGTCGCAGGACTGTTCTTGTGCGCCGCGCTGCCGCTGGCAGCCCAGGCGGACAACGAGCACGGCTGGTACGGCGCCCTCAGCCTGGGTGTGAGCAGCTACGGCAACTCCCAGGATGACGAGGACGATATCCGTTCCCAGCTCAACTCCCAGGGCCAGCAGGCGGACGTGCATGTGGACGACAACCCCGCCGCCCTCGGCGTGGGCCTGGGCTACCATTTCAGCGACAACTTCGCACTGGAAGCCGACTACCTCGACTTGGGCGAAGCCACCGCCCACGTGCACGTGTTCTCGCCGTCGGACTTCTTCCTGCGCGAACGCCTGGATGCCAGCGGCGTGACCCTGGATGCCATCGGGCTCGCGCCCCTGAGCGAGCGGGTGAGCCTGTTCGGCAAGCTCGGTCTCTTCAGCTACAACCTGGACGACAGCATCGATTCCGACGTGCCGACGGGCCCCCAGCCGCCCGATGCCCGGGGCACCACCTGGGACTGGGGCCTCGGCGTGCAGGTCAAGATCACCCGCACGGTCGGCATCCGCGCCGGCTACAGCAACTACCACGGCGTGGGTGACGCGGACACCACCGGCAAGCAGAACATCGGCCTGGTCTACGGCCAGGTGTACCTCAACTTCTGAACCCCATCTGCGTGCGTCCCCAGGGAGGAGTCCGTCCCCGGGCCGGCTCCTCTCGGTGGCGATATACTCATGCGATGAGCCAGCACCTGGGCATCAGCTTGGTCGCGCTCCTCGCGGCGCTCCCGCACATCACCGATCCCGCGCTCCAGCCGAGCCAGCAGCCGGTGCTGCCGGGCTGGCCGGTGCTGAAGCAAAGGCACGAGCAGTTCGCCTTCGTGGCGCCCGAGACTGCCGGCGTGGACCAGCCTTTCGTGCTGCACCTGCAAGACGTCTCCGGCACCGAGAAATACCGGCTGGAATGCCATGTGGGCGGGCAGGGACAGGAAGACCTGCTGAAGTGGTCCGGCCTGTACCAGTGCGCGCTGTTCCCCACCAACGGCGACAGCATCACCGCGGTGGACCTGCTGGCGGCGGACACCAGGCAGGAACAGGCCGACGACGGCTGGAACCGCGGCCGCATCCTGGCCCAGCAGTTCCATGCCCCCTGCGTCTCCTATCCCGAGTACAGCACCCTGCGCCACTTCAAGCTCAGGGGCTTCGACCTGACCCTGGCTTTCACCGACGTGGTCTGGTCTGGCCCGCGCATCGGCAAGTTCACGCTGCACGTGGACGTGACGCCGGACGCCGAAGCCAACAGCGACGTGGCCCTGACCGCCGCCGGCGACCGGCCGCCCCGGGCCTGTTATCCGGGACCGAAGGCGGCAGAG
>DASXYJ010000170.1:0-10634 GCA_036502565.1 Gammaproteobacteria bacterium | reverse complement strand
GCCGGACGTGCTGGGTTTCCACGATGCCCGTGAGATACCGAATTACTGGACCTACGCGAAGGACTTCGTGCTCCAGGACCATATGTTCGAGTCGGTGGCATCCTGGAGCGAACCGTCTCACCTCTACATGGTCTCGGCGTGGTCCGCGGCCTGTAAGGACGCACACGACCCGATGAGCTGCCAGACGGAGATCGATCATCTGCCTTGGGGCCTCAAGCCGGATGACGAGGACTTCGCCTGGACCGATATCACCTATCTGCTGCACAAGCATCACGTGAGCTGGGCCTACTACCTGAGCGAGGGAGAGCAGCCTGACTGCGCCGATGGCGAGGTGCGCTGCGTGCGCCGGCACCAGAACCTGAAAGTCCCCAGCATCTGGAATCCGCTGCCGAACTTCACCACCGTCCACGACGACGGCGAGACTGCGAACATAAAGACGCTGGACAAGTATTTCGAAGCCGCCAACGCCGGCAAGCTGCCGGCTGTCAGCTGGATCATCCCCAACGACGCCGTCAGCGAGCACGGTCCGTCGTCCATCCATGCTGGACAGGCTTACGTCACGCGCGTCATCAACGCCGCCATGCAGGGGCCGGATTGGTACAGCACCGCGATCTTCCTGGCCTGGGATGACTGGGGCGGTTTCTACGACCACGTGGTGCCGCCGGTGGTGGACGCCCAGGGTTACGGGCTGCGGGTGCCGGCCATGGTCATCAGCCCCTACGCCAAGCCGGGCTACATCGACCACCAGACCCTGAGCTTCGACGCCTACCTGAAGTTCATCGAGGACGACTTCATCAATGATGAGCGACTCGACCCGAAGACCGACGGGCGCCCCGATCCGCGTCCCACGGTGCGGGAGGACGTGAGCGTGCTGGGTGACATCAGCCAGGATTTCGACTTCACCCAAGCTCCGCATCAGCCGTTGATCCTCGAGCCGGATGCGCAGCCGGGCCCGGCCTCGATGGTGGATCCGCCGCCGCCGCCGCGTCCTGCGCGCCGCAAGCGCGGCGGGCAGGGTGGGAGCTGAACCTGCAGATGAAGGAGGGCCGCGCAAGCGGCCCTTCTCGTATGTCAGTCCAGCGGCGATCCATTCAAGCGTTGCACCAGCCGCTCACGGCGGCGACCGCGCCGGCGAGCACCAGCATGACCCCCACCCCGCGGCTGATGCGCATGGCGGCGGCGGGATCCTGTTCCAGCGCCACGCGCAGTTTCGCCGCCAGCAGCGTCACCACGCCGTAGATGCCCGACTCACAACCGGCGCCGATGCTCCACAGCGCTGCGCCCTGCAGCCATAGCGGACCGTCGCCGGGCCGCAGGAACTGGGGGATGACCGCCAGGCTGAACAGGTAAGCGTTCGGGTTGAGCAGGTTGGTGAGCATGCCTTGACGATAGGCTGTGAGCGGTGGCCGCGCCGCGGCAGTCGGGTCGATGCGGAGGATGGAGGCGCGGCGGAAGATGCCGAGGCCGATCCAGGCGATATACAGCGCTCCCGCCAGCAACATCAGCTTGAACGCGGCAGGGTAGAGCCGCAGTAGCACGCTGATGCCCAGCACCGCCGCGGCCATGTGCAACACGGCGGCGGTGACGATGCCGGCGATGGCGGCGAAGCCGCTCTTGCGTCCGCCCGTCAGCGCGCTCGCTAGCACGTAGGCCATGTCCATGCCCGGCGTCAGGATCACGCCGAACACGATGACGAAGTACAACCACAGGTGGGCAGCCATGCCCTATTGTGGTCAGACCCCGCGCCAGCCGTCCACGGCGGTGAACACCGCCACCGCCATGAGCATCAGCCCCACGCCGCGGCTCACGTTCACCGCGGAGGCGGGGTTCTTCTCCAGCCAATTGCGGAAGCCGCCGGCTCCATAGGCCAGGGGGCCGTATACGCCGGCCATCCCCAGCAGGATGATCAGCCACATCACCACGCCCTGCATCCACAGCGCGCCGTATTCCGGCCGCAGGAACTGCGGGAACACCGCCAGCATGAACAGGTAGGCCTTGGGGTTCAGCAGGCAGGTGACCATGCCTTGGCGGAAGGTGGCCCAGGGCCCACGCTTGCGGCCTTCCGGATGCAGGTGGAAGGCCGAGGCGCTGCGCAAGATGGAGAAGCCGATCCAGGCGATGTACACCGCGCCCGCCAGCAGCATGAAACGGAAGGCGGCGGGATACAGCTTCAGGAGCACGCTGATGCCGAGCACGCCCGCGATCACATGGCAGGTGCCGCCGGCGGCGACGCCCGCCAGCGCCAGGTAGCCGGAGCGGCGTCCGCCGGCGAGGGCGCTGCCCAGGATGTAAGCCATGTCCAGGCCCGGCAGCAGCATGATGCCCAGCACGAAGACGAAGAACAGCCAGAGGTGCGCGTAGTCAGTCATGCTCAGAACCAGGTGGGGAACCAGCGCAGGCGCGAGCGCCTGGTGGGGTCCATGATGACGATCTCCGGGCCGGAACGCAGTAAGCCGGTGGCGGCGAAGCTCTTCTCGCTCTCCACGCGCAGGGGCTCGAAACCAGACTTGAGAGACCGGTCGTCCTTCAGCATGCCCATCCATACCACGAATGGCCCGTCTTCGCGTATGGGCAGTTGCGGGAAGTTGTTGGGTACATCCAGGGTCTGCAGCAGCCCCATCTCACGGATGCCTGCGGCACGGTAGCGGGCGAACTGCGGCTCCGCCTGGCGGAGGAACTCATCCACGCTGCCTTTCTTCACGGAGAAGATCTCCGCCACCAGTACGCCTTCGGCGCCGTCCGGTTCCTGTACTGGATCGATCGCCGGCAGCACCATGACCTCGCGTCCCGGCAGCGGCTGCAGCAGCATCACGTTATCGGAGTCCGGCAAGATGGCATTCACCGCGGTCCGGTGTTCCTTCCACACCGGGCCATAGTAGAACGCCGAATTCACGATGGGCCGGTCGCTCAAGCTGTGGAAGCCCCGCAGCCAGGTGAAGGCCATCGCATCTCCGCGCTCGTGGAAGGAGCCCAGCACCAGCGCACCCAGCTGTTGCATGGCTTCAGGGAATAGCGTGTCGAAGTAAGCGGTGAAGGGATCCCGCTGTCCCGGCGCGGTGTGGTAGCGGCGGAACTCGATGACCTGGAACGTCCCCAGGTGCTGCACGGTATCCATGGATGGGCCCTCGCGGGTTGGGTCGGCGGTGGCAGTGGCGGAGATGACGGCGAGCACCATCGCCGCCGTCGCCACGATTTGGTTCTTCATGTGATGGGTCCTCACGGTTCAGATGCCTGGGCCGAAGTGCTGGGCCGTTTCGGCCTCGTCCATGGCGATGATCTGGTTGGTCCAGTTGGTCTCCCAGGTCTTGCCACCGTCGGCGGAGAAGGCCTGCGCCCAGTCTGCCGCCACCTTCGAGCCCCGGGGATGCACGGTCCAGGTGAAGCGCACGATGATGGGCTTCCCGTCGAAGGTATCCGGCGCCTCGAACACACCCACGTTGCCCTGGAACTTGCCCACCACCGGGGCTTCGATCACGCCGCCCGAGAAATGGTTATCCACCCAGTAGAGGCGCCAGAGGCCGGTGCTCTTGTCGTAGGTGCGGGTGGTCATCCCCAGGAAATCCTTCCAGTGATCTGTCTTGAAGAAATCCTGGTTGCCGAGGCCGCCGGGCAGCGGCGTGCATTCGTCATAGGACATGAAGTCTTCCCATTCATGGGAACCGGCCAGGCGCTTCACCAGACGGTGGTTCGGCATCTTCCACTTGCCGTAGAGGAAGTCGAAGTCATGGGAGCCGTCGCGGGTCGCGGTGGGCTTCTCCGTCGGGGCTGTGCCAGTGGCGTTGTTCGCCAGCAGCGCGGGGCTGTAGCCGCCGAAGGCGCAGAGCAACAGTGTGCCCGCCAGGAGCGTGAAAGGACGGTAGGGCTTGGGGATCATGGCTTGGGTACTCCTCGGGGCCGGCACCGGGATTGACGCCGTCTCTGGGAGAGCACGGTAGGGCTTAAATAGGGCAATTACCGCCCTGATTCGGCATAGACTATGCAGCATGGCAACCTCCACCACCCGCGTCCTCGCCGTCCTGGAGCTGCTGCAGACCCACGGCCGCATCAGCGGCGCGGAACTCGCGCGCCGGCTGGAAGTGGATGGGCGCACCCTGCGCCGCTACATCGCCACCCTCGAAGAGCTCGGCATCCCCATCACCAGCGAGCGCGGCCGCTACGGCGCCTACATGCTGGTGGCAGGCTTCAAGCTCCCGCCCATGATGTTCAACGAGGACGAGGCCCTGGCGCTCTCGGTGGGACTGCTGGCGGCGCGCAGCCTCGGGCTCGCGGAAGGCGCGTCGGCGGTAGCCAGCGCCCAAGCCAAGCTGGAGCGGGTGATGCCCGCCAAGCTCAAGCAGCGCCTGCGCGCGGTGGATGAGACCGTGACGCTCGATCTCACCCGCAGTGCCCCGCCGGGGGACAACCGCGCCCTCACGGTGTTGAGCGCCGCGGCCCAATCCCAGAAGCGCGTGCACATGCACTACCGATCGTCGAAGGGCGAGGACAGCCAGCGCGACTTCGATCCCTACGGGCTGCTCTACCGCAACGGCAGCTGGTACGTGGGCGGCCACTGCCACCTGCGCCGGGGGCTGCGCTCCTTCCGCCTGGACCGGGTCGCGGAGGTGGAGATGCTGGAGACCGCCTTCACGCGCCCGGATGACTTCGATGCCGGCGCGCATCTCGACTTCAGCATCGCCACGCTGCCACGTTCCACGCCGGTGGAAGTGCTGCTCAAGACCGATATGAAGACCGCCATGCTGGAGATGGGTGAGCACATCGGGCGCTACGAGCCCCAGGCGGAGGGCGTGCTATTCAAGACCAGCACCGATGGCATCGACTGGATGGCGCGGCAGCTGGCGCGGGTATCCTTCGGTTTCGAGATCCGTGGCCCCGCGGCGCTGCGGGAATCCCTGCGGGTCCACGCGGGACACCTGCTGGCTGCACCCGATATATGATGTAGCGGAGGGCCGCTGGGGAGCGGTCATGCCATCACTGCAAGCTGCGAGGGGAGAACATGGGACTGGACATCACAGGGCCCGAGGCCCGGGCCCGCATACCGCTGTGGCTGAAGCTGGCGTACACGGTTTTCGTGGCGGTGGTGCTGCCCATCTATTGGGAGCAGTACACGCCGCTCAACTTCCTGTGGTTCTGCGACGTGGCCTTGCTCACCACCCTGGTGGGCTTGTGGATCGGCAGTCCGTTGCTGTTCAGCATGCAGGCCGCCGCCATCATCCTGCCGCAATTCCTGTGGCAGGTGGATTTCCTGCTGCACCTCCTCAGCGGCTACGACATGATGGGCCTGAGCGCCTACATGTTCGACTCGAGCATCCCGCTCTTCAACCGCGGCCTCTCGCTGTTCCATTTCTGGCTGCCGCTGCTCCTGCTCTGGCTGCTCTGGCGGGTGGGCTACGACCGCCGGGCTTGGCTGGCGCAGACCCTGTATGGCTGGCTGGTGCTGCTGCTGTGCTTCGTCTTCGTGAGCGACATCGCCGGCCCCGCCGGCAACGTCAACAAGATCCTCGGCTGGTCCGACAGCACGCCCGAGACGGCCATGCCTCACTGGCTCTGGCTGTCGGTGTTGATGGCGGTGCTGCCGGTGTACATCTACCTGCCGGCACACCTGATCCTGCGCCGGCTGTTCAGGCCGCCCGCGCAGCTCGACGGCAGGTCCTGAGGTCCAGGCGGTCCCCGTGAAAAAACCACAGCGGATCCGTAAATTTACAACAGTCTTCCGGGGAACGATGTCTTAGCATCCCGGGTCATCGTAGGTAACCCTGCAGCACGAGGTACGGCCATGAGCGATCCCAAGGACTATCCCTACGAGACCCACCTGGACGTCAAGTTCAAGGCCCTGGAGCTGGTGGACCTGCCGTCCCTGATCGGGTCGGTGACCCATCCCTGGTATAACCAGACCCTCACCAAGGTGAACGACTCGGTGGTGCGCCTCGGCGTCATGCAGGGCGAGTACCACTGGCACAAGCACGACGAGGACGACGAGTTCTTCTACTGCATCGAGGGGCTGTTCTGCATCGATCTGGAGGACCGGGTGGTGGAGCTCAAGCCGCGCCAGGGCTTCACGGTACCCAAGGGCGTGGTGCACCGCACCCGGGCGCCGCAGAGGTCCATCATCCTCATGGTCGAGAACGCGGGTATCATCCCCACGGGAGACTGATGCGGTCCCGCAGCGGTCAGGTCGTCACATCAAGGGAAAGGGGTGGTTATGAAGAAGTGGCTGGGCTTGGCCCTGTTCTTTTATTCGGGTTTCTGCATGGCGGCGCTGCAGGGCAAACAGGACGCCTATGCGATGCTGCTGTTGAGCCCGAGCGCCGATGATGCGAGCACTGGGGGCATCGCCTTGCAGCAGGACACGCCCAAGGATCCGGCCATGCTGGATCTCGCCGCGGAACGCCTCTGCATCTTCGTCTATCGCGACAAGGATGTGGACACCGATGACAACCCCGGCGCGGTGACCGAGATATCCAAGGCGCTGGCCATGTCAGGCGACGTCAAGTACAAGAACCTCGTGCTGCAGGCCTGGCAGGTGAGCAAGGACGACGACACCCGCAAGGACCTGACCAAGGTCCTGGCCCTGTTCTCCAAGGCGCCGGCGCCGGACTACACCCCCGATTGCCCCTCCTTGGAAGAGCTTCGCGCCAAGACCTTCCCCGGACGCACTCCCTCGATGCCGGACCGCAAACTCTTGCTGGGCTTGGAGGAGGGCACCAGCCTGGATCAGCTGTATCAGCGCGTCGGCACGCCGAGCCTCGTCAAGAAGTTCATCCACGTCAAGGTCAACCCGTTCATGATCTTCCACCCGGTGCACGCGGACCGTGAGATGGTGCTCTACTACGGGTTTGCGGGTGGCGTGCATCTGCTCTACGACGGCAGCGAATGGAAATTGTCGCGCGTGGTGATCCCTGCCACCGACCTGACGATCATGCCGAAGGTGGACCCGAGCGCCGAGCATCGTGCGCTCATCGAGAACATATTGAGTCCCGATTCAGACGACTTCTCGCAGGCCGCGGACCAGATCGAGGACGGCAAGATATTCAGCACCGACGTGCTGGACGTGGTGGCCACGCGCATCTGGATGGAGCGGAACGCGGGTGCCGACGAGTACGAGATGAACGCCACGGTCGACCTCTGCGAGAGCCTGGGCGCCAGCGGCAACCCCCGTTACCACACGCTGCTGGAGACCGTCGCCAAGGCCGCACCGAACTACAAGATCCATAGGGCCGCGACCAAAGCCCTGGACAAGCTGCCGGAGACCGCCGCGGAGCAGTTCCCCGTACCGGCGGCGTCTCCGTGACGCTGGGTTAGCCGGAGGACAAGATGGGGAGGAAAGACCCGCGCGTGGATGCCTACATCGCCAAGTCCGCGGACTTCGCGCAGCCGATCCTGAAGCAGCTGCGCAAGCTGATGCACAAGGCGGACCCGGACATCGAAGAGAGCATCAAGTGGGGCATGCCCAGCTTCAGCCACGCGGGCATCGTCTGCAACATGGCGGCCTTCAAGCAGCACTGCGCCTTCGGCTTCTGGAAGAGCAAGCTGATCCTGGATGCCAAGGGCCGGCCGGCGGATGAGGCCATGGGCAACTTCGGCAAGATCGCGAGCCTCGGGGATCTGCCCTCCGACGCCAAGCTGATCGCTTATATGAAGAAGGCGGTGCGGCTGAACCTGGACGACGTGAAGGTCCCGGGCCGCGCCAAGCGCAAGGCCACACCGGCACGGGTGCCGGCGGACCTCAGCAAGGCGCTCAAGGTCAGCCCTAAGGCCGCTGCCACCTTCAAGGCTCTCAGCACCAGCCACCGCAACGAGTATGTGGAGTGGATCACCGGCGCCAAGCAGGCCGCCACCCGGGAGAAGCGCCTGGCCACCTCCGTCGAGTGGCTGAGCGCCGGCAGGAACTTCAACTGGCGCTACGAGAAGCGTGCCTGAAGCACGCCCGTCACCCCCAGCCCTAGACCCGCGTAGAATGGCGGACAGAGCCTGGGGTGATTTAGACAAAGACTAAATGGGGAAGGCCTGATGCTCACAGCCATTCTGCTGCTGTGCCTGCTCACCATGAGCCTGCTCATGGGCATCCTGGTCCTGGTGGTGGGACGCGGCGAGCGCAAATCGGTGGCGCTCAAGCTGTGGGGCTGGGGACTCATCGCCTATGCCTGCGGCATGCTGGTGATCATCTCGTCCCAGTGGCTCCCCTACGACCTCACCCAGGTGCTGGGCAACAGCCTCATCTCCTTCTCGGCGCTGCTCACTTCCCGCGGCGTCTTCATGCACGTGCCGGAGCGGCCACAGCTGCGCTTCACCGGCGCGCTGCTGGGCGCGGTGGTGGCGGGCCTGGCCCTGAACCACGTGTTCTTCCAATACGCGATACTCGACGTCGCCTTGCCCACTTTCTACGCCACCCTGCTCTACATCGTGGTGTCCTGGCAGCTGATCCGGCATCCACCGCCGGCCGCGCTGGCCGCCGCGCGCTTCCTGGTCACTACCATCCTGTTGACCCTGGTGGTCTGGAACCTCAGGCTCGCGGCCATCTGGGTCTCCGTCGGCAGCAACTCCGACATGAACCGCGGCCTGACCCTGCAAGCGGGCTTCGCCATCTTCCAGATGATGCTGGTGGTGTGCTCCACCCTGGGGCTGATGTGGGTGGAAGTGCGCCTCATGGAGGACGACCTGCGGCGTTCCGCCTTCACCGACCTGCTCACGGGCCTGCCGAACCGCCGCGCCATGCACCTGCGCTTCGACGAGGAGGTGGCGCGCCGCCGCCGCCAGCGCCAGAGCTTCGGCCTGGTGCTGTTCGACATCGACCTGTTCAAGCAGATCAACGACACCTGCGGCCACTACGTGGGCGACGTGGTGCTGCAGCACATCGCCGCCACGCTGGAGAAGCACAAGCGCGGCGAGGACGTGCTGGGCCGCATCGGCGGCGAGGAGTTCCTGGTGATCCTGCCGCAGCATGACCGGGAGCAGTGCGTCCGCGCCGCCGACCGGCTGCGCCAGTCGGTCGAAGGCACGCGCCCCCATGAAGAGGCCGCCACCCCCACCGCGACCCTGAGCGGCGGTGTCGCCATGTTCCCGGAGGACGGCGAGGACTGGGACCGCCTGTACATGGCCGCGGACCGGCGCATGTACCGCGCCAAGCGCGCCGGCCGCAACCAGGTGGAAGGCCGCGACGAATGAGCTGGCGCCAGGGCCTGCCCTGGGCTCTGGTGTGGCTGCGCCTGCTGCTGGCGCCGGCCTTGCTGCTCCTGGCCTGGCGCTGGCCTGGATCCTGGGCTCTCGGCGCCTGCCTGGTGCTGGCCCTGCTCTCCGACATCTTCGATGGCGTGTTGGCGCGGCGCTGGGGCACCGTCACCTCCGCGCTGCGCCGCGTCGACAGCCTGGTGGACACGCTATTCTGCCTGGCCGCCCTCGGCGCCGTCTGGATCCGCCAGCCGCAGGCGCTGCGGGACGCCGCCGTGCCGCTGGCGGCGTTGCTCGGCCTGGAAGCCCTGCGCTATGCCGTGGATTGGGCCAAGTTCGGCCGGGAGGCCAGTTACCACATGTGGAGCGCGAAGCTCTGGGCGGTGGTCCTCTATGCCGCCTTCTTCATGGTGCTGGTGGAGGGGCGGGGCGGTGCCTGGGTGACGGCGGCACTCCTGCTCGGCATCGTCTCCGACCTGGAGGGGCTCGCGGCCTCGCTGCTACTGCCGCATTGGCGACACGACGTGCCGAGCCTGCTGCATGCCTGGCGCCTGCGCCGCGGGCAGGCTCCATGAATCATTTCTGTTTCAGCTTGCCGCGGTGAACGTTCCTGCCCATTCTGGTCTATCGTCTCAGCAGCAAACATCACTGGTGATCCCATGAAGAAGCTTGCCCTGGTCCTGGTCTCATGCCTGCTCGTGGCGGCGGCTGCCAAGCCCGCGAGCCTGGTGCAGAACGAGTACGACTTCGCCGCCACGGTGGCCAAGCAGGGCGTCCGCGACGGGTTCCTGCAATACCTGGACAAGCAGGCCATCGGCTTCTCGCCCACTCCCATGAATGCCTATGACCGCTACAGCAAGGGCAAGCCGGGCGGCAACGCCAAGCTGCTCTGGTACCCGACTTACGCCGTGCTGGCGTCTTCCGGCGACTACGGCGTGGATACCGGACCCTGGACCTACGAAGCGGTGGGCAAGGACGGCAAGACCGAGACGGCCCACGGCGAATGGCTCACGGTATGGCACCGCAACCAGGAGGGGCGGTGGAAAGCGCTGTTCGACTCCGGCATCGGTCACGACCCGGCCAGCACCGAGACGGCGCTGGCCCACGATGCACAGGTGGCGCAGATGAAAGCGATGGGCGGTCCGGTGCCGTCGGTGGAAGACGTGCAAGACCAGCTGGTACAGGCGGAGAGCGTGTTCTCCAACGAAGCCTCGAACCACAGCCTGCGCGAAGCCTATGAGAATTCGGCTTCAGCCGACCTGCGGCTGCTGCTGGACAAGTCGCAGCCGGTGCTGGGCCGCGAACTCGCGGTGAAGGTCGCGCCGGAAGCAGCGTCGGGCCTGGTGTGGGCGCCCATGGGCGGTAGCGCCGCCAAGTCCGGTGACCTGGGTTACGTCTATGGAGAGACCTACAAGCTCGCGGATGCCAAGCACTCCACGCCGGTGGGCGTGTATATGCACGTCTGGCGC
>DASXYJ010000169.1:0-6291 GCA_036502565.1 Gammaproteobacteria bacterium | reverse complement strand
CATCGACCGCCAGGGTCACTACGGTGCCGGTGATCACAGACTTGCGGATAGCCACCCACGTGATGAGCACCGCCACCAGCAGCAACAGCAGAGTCTCGGCACCGTTGCGATACTGCGGGTGGTCGTTCATCACCCGTCCATCGAAGATGCCCGAGAGCAGGTTCGCGTGGATCTCGACTCCGGGGAACACGCTCCCCACCGGGGTGTTCCGCAGGTCCTGCAATCCCGGCGCGGAAGTGCCGACGTAGACCACCGCGTCCTTGAGCATCGCCGCCGGCGCGGTGCCCTTGATGACATCGGTCGCCGAGACGTACGTGAACCCCTTGGTGGCGCCGGCGCGATAAGGCACCAGGGCGCTCATGGTGTCGTCCACGGGGATGACGGCCTGGCCGACCACCACATCCTCCATATGCCCCATGTCCTGGCCACCCGGGTCGAAGCCCAGGCTGACCGGCGCGTTGTTCTGCAATATCTGCAGCACCGCCAGGTCCAGGGAGCCATAGACGTTGCCGTCGTACTCCTGCAGCAGACTTACACGGCGGAAGGAACCATCTTCATCCGGCTGATCGGCGAAGTAGCCCTGGGAAGCCGCGGCGCTGGCCAGCACCGGCAGGTTCGCCGTGTAGGACACGGCCTTGGGGAATTCGATGAGAGGATAACGGCTGCGCACATCGGGTATTGCCGCCACCGGCAGCACGCCGACCGAGGCGCTCTTGTTCTGGCCTTGCTCATAGATTACGTATCCGAGCACCACCGGACGATGTTCGAGGCTGGCCGCGAAGATCTTGTCACGCTCGATCTGTGGGCGGATCCTGCCGGCCTCGCTGACGAAGACCGGGTCATTCTTGAGGGGGCCCGACGCCAGCTGGTCCAGCAGGGACAGGTCGAAGCTGCGATCGGCCTCGGCGAAGGTCACGTCGAAGGCCGCCAGCTTGGCGTGGTAGCGGGTGAACAGCTGATCCATCATCTGCGCGAACTTGTCGCGAGGCAGGGGCCACTGGCCCTGTTCCTTCAGGGTCTTGTCGTCGATGTCGATGACGACGATGTGCGGGTCGATGGTGCCCGGCATGGCCAGGCGCACCCGGGCGTCGTAGGAGAAGCGCTCCAGCTGATCCACCAGGTGCAACGGCAGGCCGCCATGGATATAGGCGACGAACAGGACGAACAGCACCAGGCTGATGGCCATCCTGATGAGTGAGCGTGCGGTGAACAAAATAGCGCCCCTGGGATGCGTTGTTATGTAAGGTTAGTGTAGCCGAAGGGTCCTGCCCATGGACCCAAAAACCCCATGCCCCTTGAGGGTTTACGGGGCCGGCCGGTATCATGCGGTATCAGCCCGCCGAGTATTCCGGCGGAGCCCAGACCTGTCCTATGACTATGCAAAGTCTCCCGCTTCGCGACCAGGGCATGGAAGCTACCCTGAGGCGCTGGACCCACCTGCTACAGAGCGCCGGCCCCAACGTGGCCAGCGTCCTGCTCATCCTGCTATTGGCCTGGTTGCTGGCGGAGTTCACTTGGTCCGTGATCCCCCACAAGACCAGTCAGACCGTCGTGACCACAGCCCCCGCCGCGACGGTGCGCCCGCAGCTGGACGCGTCGCAGATCGCCGACCGGCATCTGTTCGGCAGCGCCGCGGCCCAAGGCAATAGCAGCAATGCGCCCGACACCACCCTCAACCTGACCCTGCATGGCATCGTGGCCGGCAAACGCGCCTCCGATTCACGGGCACTGATCGTGGCGAACGGCGACGAGGAACCCTATAGCCTCGGCGCACAGCTGCCGGGCGGCGCGGTGATCCGCTCCATCTACCCGGACCGGGTGCTGCTGGAGCGCAACGGCCGGCTCGAAGCCCTGCGCCTCCCCCGCGAGGACACCAACAGCGGAGGCAGCGGCGGCTTCCAGCAATCGATGGCGGTACAGCCCCGCTCCATGCAGCCGGCGCCGCAGAACCTGGGCCAGTTGCGCCAGGAGATCGCCAACAACCCGCAGCGGCTCATGGACGTGGTACGCGCCATGCCGGTGATGGACCACAACAAGCTCACGGGTTATCGCATCTATCCCGCCGGCAACCCTTCCATGTTCAACCAGCTGGGACTCAAGCCCGGCGACGTGGTGACGGCGGTCAACGGCATCCCCCTCACGGACCTGGCCCAGAGCATGCGAGTGCTCTCCAGCCTCAAGACCAGCGAACAGGTGAGCGTCACGCTCAACCGCAACGGCCAGCAGCAGACCCAGGTGCTGCAGATGCAGCCGCCGAACCTCTCGGACCTGCGCCAGCAGAACGACGACAACCAGCAAGGCCAGGACCAGGATCTAGACCCTGATCCGGACAACCCGCCGTGAGACGTGGCGTCCTGACCACCATATATATTAAGGTGTGCGCGTGATTCGACCCATGGAACCTATGCCCTCCCCGCGCCGGATGCGCTCCCTCATCCTGCTGGCGGCCCTGGCGCTATCCGTCGCGGGCATGACCGCGTTCGCCGCGGATCCGGGCCAGGAGGCTTCGGGCACCGGCGGCATCACGCTCAACTTCAAGGATGCCGACATCCGCGAGGTGGCGGCCACCATCGGCCAGATCACCCACAAGAACTTCATCATCGACCCGCGCGTGCAGGGCCGCGTCACGGTGGTATCGGCCAAGCCGGTCAGCGCCGATGCCGTCTACGCCACCTTCCTCTCGGTGCTGGAAGTGCACGGCCTGGCTGCCGCGCCGGCCGGCCAGGTGATCAAGATCGTGCCCTCCCTCGAGGCGCGCCAGATGCCGGGACCCGAGTACAACTCCAGCACGCCCGGTGACGCGGTGGTCACGGAAGTGGTGCAGGTCAGCAACGTCTCGGCGACACAGCTGGTGCCGGTGCTGCGCCCGCTCATGTCCACCGAGGCGCAGCTCGCCGCCTATCCGCAGTCCAACGTGCTGATCATGTCGGACCGGGCCAGCAACATCACCCGCATGCTGGAGATCATCCAGCGGCTCGATAAGGCCACCGAGAACGACATCGAGGTCATACAGCTGCAGAACGCGCCTGCCCAGGACGTGGTGCAGGTGCTCACCAGCCTGATGCAGTCGGACGCCAGCGGCCAGAACGGCGCGCCGCTGAAACTGGTGCCGGATGAGCGCACCAACAGCATCCTGGTGAGCGGCGACAAGGGCCAACGCCTGCATGTGCGTGCGCTGGCGGCGCAGCTGGACATGCCGCTGGAGAGCGGCAATACCCAGGTGGTGTACCTGCACTACGCCAAGGCCAAGGACATCTCCGACGAGCTCAAGGGCTACGTCACCGACCTCGCCAAACAGAGCGGCGGCAAGCCCGCCACCACTCCGGGCGCCGCCGGCAGCGCCAACACCGAGATCTCAGTGATCCCGGACGACCGCACCAACTCCCTGATCATCACCGCGCCGCCCAAGCTCATGCGCGCCATGCAGGACGTCATCGGCAGGATCGACATCCGCCGGGCCCAGGTGCTGGTGCAGGCCATCGAGGCCGAACTCACCTCGGACCGTTCCGCTGAATTGGGCGTGACCTGGGTGGCGGATGCCGCCAACGGCGGCGGCATCGGCCTCACGGACTTCAGCAATACCGGCGCCGGCATCGTCGGCGTGGGCCAGGCGGCCCTCGCCGCCCAGCAGAGCGGCGGTACCACCGGCTTCAGCCCGCCCCAGGGCCTGTCACTGGGGCTCGGCAAGATCGCCAGCGGTAACGGCTTCAGCATCGCGGCCCTGTTGCGCGCGCTCTCCGGCGATGGCGAGACCAACATCCTCTCCACACCGAGCGTGGTGACCCTGGACAACCAGGAAGCCACCATCAAGGTCACCCAGAAGGTGCCCTTCGTCACCGGCCAGTACACCGGCGCCACCACCGGGACTTCCACCAGCGCCGGCGCAAGCGCGGTGATCAACCCGTTCCAGACCGTGGACCGTGAGGACGTCGGCATCACCCTCAAGATCACCCCGCAGATCAACGAAGGCGATTCGGTGCAGCTCAAGATCGACCAGAACGTGTCGAACCTCACCGCCACCAGCATCGGCGGCCAGCCGGTGACGGACGAGCGTGAGATCACCACCAACGTGCTGGCCAAGACCGGCGAGATCGTGGTGCTGGGCGGCCTCATCGACCATTCGCTGACGGAATCCGAGCAGCAGGTTCCGGTGCTGGGCAGCATCCCGCTCATCGGCAATCTCTTCAAGTACCGCAGTACCTCCAACACCAAGCGCAACCTGATGGTGTTCATACAGCCGACCATCCTGCGCGACAGCGAGACCGCGCAGCGCTACACCAACGACCGCTACAACTACATGCGCGACATGCAGCTGCAGGACAGGAGCTCGGTGCAGCTGATGCCCGGTGAACAGCGTCCGCTGCTGAACGACGTGCCGAAGGTGGACAGCGGTGCCTACAACAAGGGCAACCCGCCGCTGCAGCCCAACCAGACCTCCCAGCCGCCGCCGGCCACGCCGCCCAAGGCGCAGTCGGTGCCGCCCGCCTCCACCAGACCGATGGCAGCGCCCGCCAGCAGCGCGCCGGTGGCCGCCACCAGGCCTGCGCCGGCCCTGGCACCGGCTCCCGTGACCTCGCCTGCGCCGAGCGCCGCCTCCGGCTCCGCGGCCCCGCCCAGCGGCGACTGACATGAACTCCATGCCCGCGCTGCCTGAACCGGCACCGGCGAGCGAGACGGCACCGCGCCAGCGCATCCCGTTCTCCTTCGCCAAGCGCCACGGCCTCTTGGTGGAGAGCATCGCGCATGGCCAGGCGGCGTTGGTGCACCGCGTCGATGTGAGCCCCGACTCCCTGCTGGAAGCCCGTCGCGTGCTCGGCCTGCCGCTGAAGCTGCGCGAAGTGAGCCGCGAGGAATTCGACGCGATGCTGCAGACGGCCTATGAGGGCCAGTCCGGCGCCGCCATGGTGATGGATGACCTGGACGGCAGCCTGGACCTGGACAGCATCGCCCAGGCCCTGCCGGAGCCAGAGGACCTGGTCGAGAGCGAAGACGACGCGCCCATCATCCGTCTCATCAACGCGCTCCTGACCGAAGCGGTCAAGGAGAACGGCTCCGACATCCATATCGAACCCTTCGAGAACCGCCTGGTGGTGCGCTTCCGCGTGGACGGCGTGCTCAGGGTGGTGCTGGAACGCAAGCTCGGCGTGGCGCCGTTGGTGGTCTCGCGCATCAAGGTCATGGCAAAGCTCGACATCGCCGAGAAGCGCCTGCCCCAGGACGGCCGCATCTCCATCCGCATCGCGGGCCGCGCGGTGGACGTGCGCGTCTCCACCATCCCCTCCGGCCACGGCGAACGCGTGGTGCTGCGCCTGTTGGACAAGCAGGCGGGCCGCCTCGACCTCGAACACCTGGGGATGGACTCCAAGACCCGCGAGCTAATCAACGAGATCATCCACAAGCCCCACGGCATCATCCTGGTGACGGGTCCCACCGGCTCCGGCAAGACCACCACCCTGTATGCCTCGCTGGCGCGGCTCAACGATCGCAGCCGCAACATCATGACGGTCGAAGACCCCATCGAGTACTACATCGATGGCATCGGCCAGACCCAGGTCAACGCGCGCGTGGACATGACCTTCGCCCGCGGCCTGCGCGCCATCCTGCGACAGGACCCGGACGTGGTGATGGTGGGTGAGATCCGCGACCTGGAGACCGCCGAGATAGCCGTGCAGGCGAGCTTGACCGGCCACCTGGTGCTCTCGACGCTGCACACCAATACTGCCGTCGGCGCCGTGACCCGACTGCGCGACATGGGCGTGGAACCCTTCCTGCTCTCCTCTTCCCTGCTCGGCATGCTGGCCCAGCGCCTGGTGCGCATCCTCTGCCCGGACTGCAAGCAGCCCTATCCGGCGGGCGAGCGTGAGATCCGCGTATTCGGCCTGTCCAAGGCCAAGCCGCCCACCCTATATAAGGCCGTAGGCTGCGAGGCCTGCAAGCGCACCGGCTACCGCGGCCGCACCGGCATCTATGAGTTCGTGGTGGTGGACGACGAGATGCGCGGCATGATCCACGACGGCAGCGGCGAACAGGCCCTTGAGAAGCAGGCGCGCACCCTGACGCCCAGCATCCGCGACGACGGCAAGCGCCTGGTGCTGGCCGGGTTGACCAGCGTCGAGGAAGTCATGCGCGTCACCCGCGAAGGCTGAACATGGGCGCCTTCGTCTACGTCGCCCTCGATACCAAAGGCCGCGAACAGAAAGGCGTCCTGGAAGGCGATACCCCGCGCCAGGTGCGCCAACAGCTGCGCGAACAGGGTCTCACCCCGCTCGAAGTCAGCGAAGCCGCGGCCCG
>DASXYJ010000168.1:0-2849 GCA_036502565.1 Gammaproteobacteria bacterium | reverse complement strand
GGAGGGCTTGAACTTGTACTGGCGGACCGCTTCCACTGCCTTCTCGTCCAGCCCCATGCCCAGCTTGCGCACCACCCGGATGCGCTGCGGCATGCCGCGCGCGTCCACGATCAACGACACCACCGAGACACCCTGATACTTCGCGCGCCGCGCTTCGTCCGAGAACTCCGCATCGACCGAGTAGATCAGCACCGGCGGCGAGACTCCGCCACCCACGTGATACAGCCCGCCACCGTAGCCACCGCCCTCGCCCGGCCCGTAGCCGGCGCCCGAGCCTGACCCGATCCCGCCGCCATCGCCCGAGCCCAGACCTGCGCCCGTACCCGTCCCGTTCGACAACGGTCCGGTGATGTTCGTCCGCGGATCGCCCAGATTCGGCATGTTGTTATTCGGCAGCGCGATGTTCGGCGGCATCTTGATGGTCGGTTCCACCGCCAGCTTGGGATGCTCGTTCACCGCCAGCATCGGCGGCGTAATCGGCGTCTCGGAGAACTTGGGCAGCTTGCCCTTGGGCGCCGGCACCAGCTCATGCGCACCGCCGCCACCGCCGCCACCCATCGCCGGACCCTTGGGCGCGATGGGACGGAAGGGCGAGATATCGACTGCCGCCATCTGCGGCTTGGGCGGCGGTGGCACGATATGCTTGCGCGCTTCGATGATGAGAAAGATGATCAGCGCGATGATCGCCACGTGCGCGCCTACCGACAAGGACGACGACAGCGGGCTGCGCTTCACCCGGAACGGATCCGGCACCGCTACCGGATGCGACGTCAGCACCAGCGGCGGCAACGTCTCCCGCTGGAACATTCCTCGCACATTCTCCAGCCACGTCCGCCATACCGGCTCATCTACTACCGGATTCCACAAGTGCGGCTCAAGCGGAGCTGTGCGTATCTCAGACTCGACGTCGGGTGGGGGCAGGACCTGATTTGTCATAGTCACTTCTGGTTGACCTTATCGAGACAGTAGCCTGCGGCGCACCGTCTGTAATGCGTTGATTATCTATGAATGCACTGCCCCATGTCTTCGATTGAACGGCATCTTCCTACACCAAAATGGAGGCTGGCAGGTGACGTGGGTCACGTGTTGCCCCTGATCAAGCCAATACTGAATGAGACGGCCATCCGGCGGAATTGGTCACACGTAAAATGAGCGGTACCGCCGTTCTACAATAGAACCTTCCAGATCATGACCTTACGTGACCCCAAGCCATCCCAACCTGAAGGCGGCCGGCCGGAGCTGAAGTCCACCCTTCTGCTGCCCCGCACCGGCTTCCCCATGAAGGCCAACCTGCCGGAAAATGAGCCCAAACGGCTCGCCGCATGGACGGAAAATGGCCTCTACGAGCAGATCCGCCAGGCGCGCAAGGGCGCTCCGAAGTACATCCTGCACGACGGACCGCCCTATGCCAACGGCCCCATCCACCTGGGCCACGCCTTAAACAAATGCTTGAAGGATTTCGTCGTCAAGTCGAAGACCATGGCCGGTTTTGACTCGCCCTATGTCCCAGGATGGGACTGTCACGGCTTGCCCATCGAGATCAAGGTGGACGAGCAGTTGGGCCGGAAAAAGCTGGAGATGGACCCCATCGCCGTCCGCGCCGCCTGCCGCGCCTACGCCCAGAAGTACATCGACCTGCAGCGCTCGCAGTTTGAGCGCATTGGCGTCCTCGGCCGCTGGCAGGACCCCTACACCACCATGTCCAACCAGTACGAGGCCACGACGCTCAAGGCATTCTACGAGTTGTTCGAGCGCGGCTTCGTCTACCGCGGGCTCAAGCCCGTCTACTGGTGCTGGCACGACCGCACCGCGCTAGCCGAGGCCGAGGTGGAGTATGAGATGCACACCAGCCCCAGCATCTACGTGCGCTACGCGCTCACCAGCCGGCCGGAGTCGCTCGACCCCGCCCTCGCCGGCAAGTCGGTCTGCGCCATCATCTGGACCACCACGCCGTGGACGCTCCCGGCGTCGCTCGCCATCGCCTTCCACCCGGAGTTCGAATACGTCGCGCTGGAAAATAGCGATGGCAGCGTCTACCTGGTCGCCGCGTCGCTGGCCGATGCGGTCAAGCAGGCGTGCCATCTGGAATCCACGCGGGAGATTGCACGCTTCAAAGGCACGCAGCTCGAGCGCGCTACCTTCCAGCATCCGTTTCTCGACCGCTCCATCCTCGGCGTGCTGGCAAACTACGTCACCGCAGACCAGGGTACTGGCGCCGTCCACACCGCCCCCGCGCACGGCGTAGACGATTTCTACACCGGCGAGCGCTACGGCCTGGACCAGACCACCAAAGTCGATGCGGCCGGCCGCATTCAGGACGGCCTGCCCGAGTACAACGGGCTCAATATCTTCAAGGCCAATCCCGAGATCATCAAGCTGCTCGAAGCACGCGGCGCACTGCTGGGCCGCAACGATATCTATCACTCCTATCCGCACTGCTGGCGCTGCCACAACCCGGTCATCTACCGCGCCACCGAGCAGTGGTTCATCTCCATGGAGACGCCGATCCAGCGGCCAGACGGAAGTACTGTCAGCTTCCGCCAGCGCGCCCTCGACGAGATCAAGAAGGTGAAGTGGGACCCCGCATGGGGCGAAGAGCGCATCTCCAACATGATCGCCACCCGGCCCGACTGGTGCATCTCCCGCCAGCGCATCTGGGGTGTGCCCATCGCGCTCTTCCTGTGCAAGAGGTGCAATCAGCCGCTGCACGCGCCGGAAGCATACGCGCGCGTTGTCGAGCTCTTTGAGCAGCATGGCGCAGATGCCTGGTACGACGGCACGGCGGAGAAGATGCTGCCTGCAGGCGCGAAATGCGCTACGGCGAACTGCGGCGGGACAGAGTTCCGCCG
>DASXYJ010000167.1:0-12736 GCA_036502565.1 Gammaproteobacteria bacterium | reverse complement strand
TGCCGATGGCAAGGTCTCCGACCCCAAGGTATTGGCGGTGGTGGGGCAGAAGCTATCCGCTTGGCTGCCCGGCTTCCTCGCCCAGCTGGGGTTCGATCCCGCCCCGGAGAACCCCGGCCGCACGCCCATCCGCACCCTGCTCACCTGGACCCTGCGGCAATCGGTCACCACCACCACGGTCCCTGCCGGATCCGCGGCCGCGGTGCAGGCCGCCATGGCCACCCCCGCGCCGCCGGACGATGGCAGCTGGAACAGGAGATGCCAGGCCGAGATGGATCGGCAGATGGGAAACACCCTAGGACTTTGAAGCGCGTGCTTCATCTCGGCGCGGACTCGCTGATCTAAGGCCAATCACCATATCTCCCCCAAAACGACCGAAGCGCATGCCTGCATTAGCATGGGTGCCATAGGACGTTGCGTCATGGAGGATGATGATGATGAGAAAGAAGATCGCGCTGCTGCTCGCAAGCCTGGCGCTCCCCGCGCTGGCGTGGGCCGACGACACCACCAGTTCCACCACGACCACCAACAACAACGCGCCGGTCTACGGCAACACCACCTATCCGGAAGATGAGGGCGGCCCCGGCTTCGGCGTGCATGCCAGCACGCTGGGTTACGGCGCGGAGTTCAACTTCACCGCCAACCCGTACCTGGTGGTGCGCTTCGACTACAACTACTACAACGACTACAGCTACACGACCACCAAGAACCAAATCAACTATGACGCACACCTGCACCTGGAGAACTACGGCGCGGCCCTGGACTGGCACCCCATGGCGGGCATGTTCCTGGTGAGCTTGGGCCTGTTCAAGGACAACAACCACATCGATGCCGTGGCGCAGCCTTCCTCGAACTACATCATCAACGGCAACAGTTACCCGGCCTCGCTCATCGGCCAGCTGGACGGTCACGTCACCTTCAACAACTGGGCGCCGTACGTCGGTGTAGGCTGGAACACCCTGGGCAGCACGGACAAGGGATTGGGCTTCGAGCTCGGTCTCGGCGTCTTCTATCAGGGTTCACCGAAGGTGTCCCTGCAGGCCAGCGGGCCCATCGCCAGTGTGCCGCTGGCGAACCGGGACGTACTAGTGGAGCAGCAGCGCCTGCAGGACGATTGGAACAACTACAGGTACTACCCTGTGGTCAACTTGGGTCTCGTCTTTCGCTTCTAGAGTATCCATGCTTCGATACAAAAGCGGGCGCGACAGCGCCCGTTTTTGAGCGGGGAACACGATAGTCGGCGCCGGTCTCCGACACATCATCACGGCTTGATACATTGCATCGCGTGCTAAGATTTCCCGCCTAGGGAAGGGGATCTTATGCCGCGTATATACCTGTCTTTCGTCTTGTGCTGCATGAGCACCGGAGCCTTGGCGGCTCAAGCTCATCCGGTTCCACCGCGCCTGGATAACCCGCTGCATCACGTGAGCGTCACCGTGGGCCGTCAAGGCGCACAAGTGCACGGCTTCGGATCCGGCGAGGTGCGATTCGATCCTGACACGCTCGTCGTGGATGGTCGCGCGCAGGCCCTGCGGGCGCGGCCAGCCGTGAAGTCCGGAGCGCGCATCGCGCAATATCTCGGGCACGGCGTAGGCGCCTGGTACCTGAACACGCCCTTCGGCATCGAGCAGGGGTTCGTGCTGTCACAACCCGCAAAGCAGTGGACGGGTATCCGGATGACACTGGGCGGGGACTTGCTGCCCTATCATCGTGGCGCCGGCCTGGGCTTCGCGGGGTTCGGGCATTCCAAGGACGTGCTCGCCTATAGCCGTCTCATCGCCTATGACGCCGACCACAGGCGCTTGCCGGCGCGGCTGATGTTGGATGGTAGGCAGCTCACGCTCTCCGTGGACACCCGCGGCGCCCATTACCCGGTGACGCTGGATCCGATGCTGGGTAGCGCCCCGGTGTTGCTCACTTCGCTGGCCGGCGTCTCACCCGAGCAGATTGCCAGTTCCTCAGACGGTACAGTCCTGCTCATCGGTGCGCCTCTAAACTCAACTGAGGGGGACGTTTTCGTGGTCACCAAGAGCGGTGCCACCTGGAACGCTGCGGTCACGCTGGCCAACCCGATCCACGCTGCGGCAGCTTTCGGCGGGTCCGTCGGCTTGTCCGCTGACGGACAGACAGCCGTAGTGGGGGCGCCGGGGGTCCGCCAGGTCCTGATGTACTCGCATGGCAGCGGGAGCTGGACCTTGGCTGCTTTCTTGCCTACGTCCAATGGCGCATTCAGGGCGCACTTGGGGACAGCCGTGGCGATCTCCGCGGACGGACATACGGTGCTGGTGGGCGCCCCTGATAGTTCGACCAGCTTTCCGGGTGCAGCCTACGTCTACACTGGTTCCGGAAGCACCTGGAACGCGCCGGTGGCGCTTTCGATCCCCTCCTCTGCGTTGGGCCAATCCGACGGTATCTCGTCCGCAGGTGCTGCTGTCCAACTCTCGTCCGATGGGAAACGGGCAGTGGTCGGCTCGCCCGGTGCACATACCGGCCGCGGTGCCATCTATGTCTATGATTTCGGTTCCAGTTGGAGCGGGCCCACCGCGCTCAGCTATCCGGCATCTGCCACGACCGCAGTCCTGCTAGGCAGGGATATAGCCATGTCGGGAGACGGGAGTGTCATCCTGGCCAAGTCGATGGTCACGGGTCAATTCGTAGACAAGCTCTATGCTTATACGCGCTCGCCGTCGTCGGGTAGTTGGTCCTCGCCTCAGGAGCTGCGTACTGACGCATTGCCGCAAACTGAGCTCGCAGGGTTCAGCAACACCGTCGCCTTGTCGGCGGACGGCTCTGTAGCCCTGGTCGGATCGCCTGACGGCCCGGGCGGAGCGGCGTATGTCTATACCCGCAGCGGTACCACCTGGAGCCGCCCGGCGGCACTGTCGACTTCCGGACAGGGCGGTAACATTGAACTGGGTTTCTCTGTCGCTTTGACCCCCGACGGTTTGAAAGCCTTCGTCGGCGCAAGCGGGGACAATCCGGTGTTCGTCTATGGCTCTCCGGTGGCGATGGATTTCAATGTCGACCCTTCCCCGGCAGGGAAAGTCACTCCCGGCAGCCAAGTCACGCTAGCCTTCACCATCGCGGATACAGACCCTGATCAGGACGTCACCGGTCTGCTGCTGGACGAGGTGTTGCCCGCCGGCGCGAGCTATGTATCCAGCGACGGGGGTTCGGGCACCTGCAGCTACGTCTCGGCCAGCAACAGCGTGAGATGCAAGCTCACCAGCCTGTCGCATCCCTCCGGCACCTGGCAGCCAAGCGTCACCCTCAAGGTGCCCGCCGATGCGGGCACGGTGACCAATGTCGCGGCCCTCACTGCCGATCAATCCTTGGACGGAGCGTCCGAGCTCAATACCTCCATCACCGTGCAAGCAGCTAGCGGCGGTTCCGGCGGCGGTACTACCACGAGCAGCAGCGGTGGCGGCGCCATGGACTTCTTGAGTCTGTTGGCGCTATTGGGCTTTGCGCTGGGCAGGCGCAGGCTGACTTCGATCTGAGGCTTGGATGAAGCAAGGCGGGTGTGGATGCACACCCGCCTTTTTCATGCGTCAATGGACTTGGCTCTTCTTCCACTCCGCTTGCACCGCTGGCGGCAGGGAATTCAACCGGCTGAGGAACGTGGCGGCTTTCCACATGCGGTCGTCGGAGATGGCGGCATCACCTTGATGCCAGGCGCGATCCCAGGCGGGCATGCCCGTGTGCCGCACGCCGGTCTTGATGATGTAGAACAACTGCCAATCCGGCAGGTCGGGATGTTCCTTGGCGAACTTCGGCACGCGAGGGTAGAACATGTCGCCGAAGCCGCTGTCATGGCAGCCGGCGCAGGCGTCTTCGAACACCTTGTAGCCCGCCATCACGGTGTCGTCGTTCTGGGGCAGGGGATTGGTGAGGTGCGGTGCATGCCGCTGCACATAGGCCTTGAGCGCCATCTGGCCGAAGCTCACCTCCCAGGCGGGCGGCTCGGCGCCGCCGGCATAGCTCGGCAGGAAGCCGAGCCATCCCAGGATGAATACCGTCAGCGGGATGGCCAAGAGGCCCAGGACAAGACCCAAGATGAACTTGCGCATGATCCCTCCCCCAGGGGCGAGGCTTGCCCCTCATCGAGTATGGACCACGTGCCGGTGCCGTGGTCCGGTCAGTCGAGGCTGACGCCACCCCCCGCCCTGCCGGAACCGAGCCAGGGGTTTGAACGATAGCTATCGGCCACCACATAGACGCCCAGCGCGATGGTCGAAGAGATGAGGAAGGCGGTCCATTGGCCCCGGTCCGTGAGCTTCATCAGCAGAGGGATGCCCCACACACAGAGGGTGATGACGCCCAACATGGCCGCTTCCATGGTGGCCGCGAGCCGCGGCACCACCCGGAACGATATCCCCAGGCAAGCGGCGAGGCTGCCGGCGCCGGTGAGATAGGCGAAGGCCAGCGGGAAGGGGATCCATCTCGGCACGAAGCCCGCGGTCACGTCCGCATAGAAGAAGTGCGAGAGCCCGATCATGGGCAGGCATAGCGCCAGGAACACCCGCGCGGAGCGGGTGCCGGATTCCCCGGTGAGGAAGCGGATGTTCAACCCCGAATGGGAAGCGAACAGCACCCAGGCGCCGGCCACCATGGCGCCGATCTCGCCGAAGCCGAGCCAGGTGGCCTCCAGGGAAGGCACCACCACCACGGCCGGGAGCTTGAGCAGGATCACCCACAGCACCGTGAACACGAACAGCAGGATGCTGGCCGGGCGCAGCGTGGCGCGGAACAGGAGCCCCAGGCCGCAGAGTAGTTCCACCGCCGCCGTCAGGTAAGCGAAGAAGCTCCGGTAGGGCAGGTCCGCGATGGGGATGCGTTGCCAGACCGAGGCGAAGTCGCCGGATATCAACCCGACGATGCCCAGCCCCACGAACACCGCCGCGAACAGCGATCGGCTCAACCGGATGGACTTATCCATGATCCCCGCCTTTGTCTGGATTACAGGTATCCAGACCCACGGGGTAGGCCAGAGGTTCCCGGAAGGCAGGGTGGTCAGGAAAAAGTCAGGTCTCTAGATCAGCCGTTGTAAGCCTTCTCTATGGCCGCGATGTCGATCTTGACCATCTGCATCATGGCCTGCATGGCCCGGGCCGCTTTCACCTTGTCCTTGCTGTTGATGTACTTCAGCAGGATGTCCGGCGTCACCTGCCAGCGGAAGCCGAACTTGTCCTTGAGCCAGCCGCAGGCGATGGGCTCACCGCCGCCGGCCAGCAGCTTGTCCCAGTAATGGTCCACTTCCTGCTGGTCCTTGCAGTGGATCATCAGCGATACCGCCTCGGAGAAGGGGCGATCCTGGAAGCCGTTCAGGGCCGTGTACTCCTGGCCCTCCAGCTGGAACTTCACCACCATCACCTTGCCCGGCGCCGGGCTGCCTTCCCCGTAATGACTGGTCTCCAGGATCTTGGCATCCTTGAAGACCGAGACCCAGAACTTGGCGGCGTCTTCGGCCTTGTCATTGAACCAAAGCATGGGAGTGATCTTCTGCATGGCGGTGTCCTTCCGGCGCGAGGCGAGGGCCCAAATCTAGCACGCCGGGATAGCGATGAAGTCCGTGTCGAATGAGGGTTAAACTCATCGTGTATGACTGAGCATCCATTAGGGGGAAACCATGAGATTCAGCATCCTGGCATTGGCCACGACCCTTGCGGCCACCGCGCACGCCGCAGCGAGCCCCGCGCCGGCACCCGCCACTGTGGCGGCGCCCGCAGCAGCAAGTGCCATGACCCTGGACCAGGCCAAACTCCTGGCCAGACAACTGCTCGGAGGAGACGCAGCGGCCTTGGTGCAGTTGAAGCAGGCCGCGGATCAGGGCGAGCCCCAGGCGGCCTATGTCCTGGGCCTGCTCTACACGGCGGGCAAGGGCGTCGAGCAGGATCCCAAGCAGGCGCTCGCGTATTTCACGAAAGCAGCCGACAAGGGCGATGCCGACGCACAGTTCTGGCTCGGCCAGGCCTACCTGAAGGGCGAGGGTGCGCCCAAGGACGCTAACCAGGCGATCGCCTGGTTACAGAAGTCCGCCGCGCAAGGCAACATGCACGCGCAGTTCAGCCTCGGCACGCTGTATAGCGTCGGCGATAGCGTCCCGCGCGACTGGAAGCAGGCTTTCTATTGGCTCGAGAAAGCCGCGGACCAGGGGGATGCCGCCGCCGCCAACAACCTGGGAAGGCTGTACATGATGGGTGAGGGCGCGCCCCTGAGCTACTCCAAGGCCGCCGAGTGGTACCAGAAGGCCGCGCAAGACGGCGACGGCGTCGCCGCCATCAATCTCTGCGGCATCTATCAGGCAGGCAAGGGCATCAGTCGCGATTACGCCTTGGCGCTCCAATGGTGTTTCATCGGCGATAGCCTTACCCAATCCGGCGACAAGGCGCGCTTCGATGGACAGAGGTACGAGACGTTCCTGCTCCAGAAGCTGCCGCAGGATGAGATCGCGAAAGCCAAGGCCGATGCTTCCGCGTGGCTGCAGCAGAACAAGTCGAAGCAACAGCCCTGATGACGGAGACGGATGAAAACGAGCAACAGCGTCTCCTGACGCAGGTTGCCGGCACCTTCATGCGGGGTTATGGACCGTGGGGGCACCGCATCTTCTTGGTGATATTCGGATTTGGCAGCGGTTCCGCAGGATTCTTTTTCGGGTTCTATCCGCTGCTCAAGCAGGATCACCCCGCGCCCTTTCCACTCTGGTTCCTGGCCATTGAATGGGGCATCTCCTGCGCAAGCATGTTATTGCTGGCCGAGGGGATGTGGCGTGTAGGTCGGTATATCGCCAGGTCAGAGCGGGATTCGTGGATATACCTGATCAGGAACGGCATCAATCCCTACACCCTGACCCGGCTTAAGAAGAAAGATTCCGGCAACAAGAGCTGAGTCACTCCAGCAGCTTATGGCCCTTAGGCAGCTGGTGCGAGTACCAGAGCGCCAGCCGGTGCCGCATGGACTGCTGGGAGACCTGCTCCTCCGGCATCGGCGCGATCTTCTTGTCATGCACCAGCAGGCGGTAGATGTAGAGGATCTTGTCCGCCTGGGAGTCCGTGGCCTCGAACACCACCGCACCGCGGCCCTCGGCATATTTGATGCCTGCCGCGAGGGCCTCTTTCGTCAGTTCGGCCTCGTGTTTGAATTTCTTGGTCATCTGGGGGAAGTCCCTGTGGGAGCTTGAGCGGGCTTGGCTGCAGGAGTGGCGCAGGGCGCCATCGCCGGGGTTGTGGCAGCCGGGCTGCCCGGCTGCAGATTGAGTCTCATGAGGGAAGCGTTGACGCTCTTCTGCACCATGTCTTCCAGGTCCGTGCCGATCTCGGCCTTCTGCGGCGCCGGCAAGGCGCTCAGATCCTGGTGGTCGATATCCAGGCCCCGGATGTAACGGTCGTTGTCGGTCTGGAGGGAGGCAACGGTATTACCCGAGGCCACGTCTATGACGAACACGTAGTAGTTGAGGTAGACAGAGGTGTCCAGATCACATTGCTTATGCATCGGGAAATGCAGGCCCCATCCGCTGTCGGGGAGCAGGACGGTGATGAGCGACAAGGCGCAGCCTGCCGCTCCATAGCAAGCGGTATGTTGGTAGTGGATGTCCACCGCCACCACCACATAGTCAGCACCTTTCCCTTTCGCCTGGTCCACCAGCAGATCCGTGAGATCGGAATCGAGTGTGAAGGGTGAACGCGGGTGCAGGGGCGAGGGCGCACGCTGGGTGAACTTGGAGATAGCGAAGACGCCGGGATCCACGTCCATGTCCACCACCTTATAGAGGCTCGTGCCCGCCAAGTCCGCGTGCAGGGCATCCCGCAGCTGCCGGTTCACGTCGAAGCTGATCTTGGCGGGGCGCGGGTTGTCATCGCCTGCGTCCTGTCCCGAGACGTAGAGCGACGAGTAGGGGTTCAGGACCGATGCCACGGCGATGGTGGGATGAGTCGCCGGCGGCCGCCAGGGCGGCGCCGCGGCGCAGCCTGCCAAGAGGAGCACAGCGCCTACCGTGAAGGCTTCTCTCACGAATCCACCTTCGCGCCCGACTCTCTTCATAGGTGCCTTACCAGTATGAAGATGCTATAGGCCGCGCCGGCGCTGACTATTGCGAGGCCAAAAGTCCCCATCACGCCGGTCGAGACGCGGCACTGCCTACAGATGTGACCCGGATAGAAAAGATTCTGAGCGACCAGAAGCATGGTCGCGCTAACGCCGAGCTTCACTATCATGGGAAGCGAAGCCTCTTCTGCTTCGCCTATCGGCTTCTTGCAGTTCCAGCAGGTTTCCATGGCTGATGACGGCCGGAGTCTGAAGGGTTATTTTTTTGTCGACTGACGAGCGAGCAATACCGTCTTCGTCTCCAGTTCCTGCGCTTCCCCCTGATTCACGTATTCCTTCAGCGTGATCGTCCCCAAGGCCTCGTTGGCCTTCATATCCAGCAACCGCATCATCTCTTCTGCCTGGGGGATGGACTTGATGTGCCTGTCCGGATCGCCCTTCTTGGCGGGATTGCGCCGCACCGCCATGATGACTTCGCGCAGCGGCATCTGGTTCATATCGTAGGCCGGCACGTAGCGCCGGATCTTCTCCTTCACCACCATGATCAGGCCGCGCTGCTGCAGGCGGTCCAGCACCGTGAGGATGATATCCGTGGGCAGGTGCAGGCGCCGCGCCAGCTGCTCGCGGGACCAGGGCGTGTGCTTCTCCTCGTAGGCCCGGCCGATGAGGTACATCACGGAGAGGGCGACGCGCTCCAGGGTGCGGCCGCCGAACTCGTTGCGCTTGAGGCCGTGGCGCACCAGCTCCGGGTTCTGCACGAAGAACGCCACCTCGGCGCCGGCCAGCACGATGATCCAGCTGGTGTAGAGCCAGACCATGAACATCACTAGGATCGCGAAGCCGGAGTAGATGGCGGTGAGGCGCGTGGATTTCTCGGTGAGCTCGGTGAAGATCCAGCCCGCCAGCTCCCAGCTGATGCCCGCCAGCAGGCCGCCGGTGAAGGCGGCGCGCAGCTGCACGTGGGTGTTGGGCACGAACATGTAGATGAAGGTGAAGGCCCCCACCACGAAGATGTAGGGCAGCACCTTGGCGGCGGCGATGAACAGCACGCCGGCCGGGGCCCAGTCGGTGATGTGCTGCACCGCGTCATGACTGCTGATGGTGGCGGTGAGGCCCAGCGCGGTGACGAACAGCAGCGGCCCGATCATGATCACGCTGAGATAGTGGCCGAAGCCTTCCAGCAGGGTGCGGGACTCGCGCACCCGCCACATGTGGTTGAAGGCTTCCTCCACCTTGCGCACCAGGGTGATTACCGTATACAGCAGCATCACCAGGCCCAGGGTGCCGAGCACCCCCGCCTTCACGTTGTTGACGAAGTCGATGACCTTGGCGGCGATGGCCGGGCCCTTGTCGCCCAGCGGGTTGAACAGGTCCACCAGCAGCGGCTGCAGGCGGTTCTGCACGCCGAAGCCCTTCAGCACCGAGAAGGCGAAGGCCAGGAACGGCACCAGCGACAGGATCGAGACGTACACCAGCCCCATGGCGCGCATGCGCAGGTCACCGGCGAAGATGTCCTCGATGAGCACTTGGAACATGCGCACCCAGAAGATGGTGATGCGCCGGCTGCGGGTCATGGAATAGACGTCTTGCTGCCAGACTTCGTGGGAGAACTTCTCGGTGAATCGCTTCAGCATGCGTCAGACCCGGTGAATTAGGCTGCCATCCTATCGCAAAAATGAGGCTTCCCGCGGGCTCTGCGTCCCGCTTTGCCCCGCCCACCTGGCCGAATGTCCCTCGCCCGAGCGACTCAGCCGATGCCCAAGGCTTCGTCCGCGGCATCCGGCCCCAGCGCCTTGCGCAGGCGCAGGGCATCGCTCTCGTCCTCGTAGTATTCGAGCCAGGTACCGTGCTGGCGGTAGCCTAAGGACTGGTAGAGGACGAGGGCGCCGGGATTGTCCTCGCGGATCTCCAGGCGCATGTGCAGCGCGCCGCGTTCCAGCACCGCCTGTTCGGAGGCCTTGAGCAGGGAGCGGCCCAGCCCCAGGCGTCGCGCTGGCGGGTCCACGGCCAGGGATTCGAGATGCCCTTGGCGGCCGCGGATGCGCAGCAGGGAGTAACCCAGCACCAAGCCGCCTTCCTCCGCCACCAGCAGCACGGCGCTCTTGGCCTTGAGGGCACGGTGGAAATCCAGGCGCGAGAGACGGTCGTGATGGAAGCAGCGGTGCTCGATGGGGAGCAGGCTATCGATGTCGTTTTCTGCGGCTGGGCGGATCATGGACGCAGGCTCGTTTCGGATGAGCCTATTTTATCTGTTCCCCCCGTCCACTTCCAAAGCCGGTTCATCCAGCAGCGGCACCTGTTCGCGCAGGGTCTGCAGATGTTCCTCCCAATACCGCGGCCCGTCGAACCAGGGGAAGGCGCGGGGGAAGGCCGGGTCGTCCCAGCGGCGGGCGATCCAGCAGGCGTAATGCATCATGCGCAGGGTGCGCAGGGTCTCCACCAGCCAGAGCTCGGAAGGGTCGAAGTCGGCGAACTGGTTGTAACCTTCCAGCACCGCGGCGAGCTGGATCTGCATCTCATGGCGCTCGCCTGAGAGCAGCATCCAGAGGTCCTGCACCGCGGGGCCGGTGCCGGAGTCGTCGAAGTCCACGAAGTGGGGGCCGTCGTCGGTCCACAGCACGTTGCCCGGATGGCAGTCCCCGTGCAGGCGCAGGCTATCCAGCTTGCCGGCGCGCTGGTAACAACGGGCGATGCCCGCCAGCAGCATGTCCGTCACTTCCTTGTAGCGCGGCTTCAGATTATCCGGGATATAAGGGCTCTCCAGCAGCCAGTCCCGCGGGATGCGGCCGTAGGTCTCCATGTTGATCACGTGGCGATGCTGGAAGGGCTTGATCTTGCCCACGGCGTGGATGCGCCCCATGAAGCGGCCCATCCATTCCAGGTTGTCCTCGCTCTCCAGGTCCGGCGCGCGGCCGCCCTGGCGCGGGAACACCGCGAAGCGATAACCGGCGTGGAGCAGCAGGGTGCGGCCGTCCGGATGCGCGATGGGCGGCACCGCCGGGATCTCCAGCTCCGCCAGTTCGGTGGTGAAGGCGTGCTCTTCCAGGATGGCGGCATCGGTCCAGCGGCCGGGGCGGTAGAACTTGGCCACCAGGGGTTTGCCGTCCTCGACGCCCACCTGATAGACCCGGTTCTCGTAGCTGTTCAGCGCCAGCAGCGTGCCATCCGGGCGCCAGCCGGCGGCTTCTATCGCGTTCAAGACCTCATCCGGTGTCAGGCCGGCATAAGGTGCGTTCTTGTTCTCTTCGGCCTGTTCTTCCATGCGGCCAGTCTAACCGCTTCCTGCTGTTATCCTTTATACATGCCAGCCAAATACCCCGAACGCATCGTCTGCCTGACCGAAGAGACCACCGAGACTATCTATATGCTCGGTCAGCAGCACCGCATCGTGGGCATCTCGGGGTTCACGGTAAGGCCGCCCGAAGCGCGCCGAGACAAACCCAAGGTCTCGGCCTTCACCAGCGCCAAGCTGGACAAGATCGCCGCACTGAAGCCGGACCTGGTGCTGGGTTTCTCTGACCTACAGGCGGAGATCGCCGCGGACCTGGTGAAGCTCGGGTTGGAGGTGCACATCTTCAACCACCGCTCCGTCACGGACATCTTCCGCATGATCTCCACCCTGGGCGGCATGCTCGGCTGCGAGGCGGAAACCAAGCGCCTGGTGGCGCAGTTGGAAGGCGGCTTGGACAAGCTCAAGGCCGCGGCGGCGAAGCTGCCGCGCCGGCCCAAGGTCTACTTCGAGGAATGGGACGAACCGCAGATCTCCGGCATCGCCTGGGTCTCGGAGCTCGTCGGCATCGCCGGGGGCATCGATATCTTCCCGGAGCTGGCCAAGCAATCCCTGGCCAAGAACCGCATCGTGGCGGACCCCCTGGAGGTGCCGCGGCGCGCTCCGGACATAATCCTCGGCTCCTGGTGCGGCAAGAAGTTCCGCCCCCGGACCGTGGAGGCCCGCCCCGGCTGGGGCGAGGTGCCGGCGGTGCGCGATGGGGAGCTGCATGAGATAAAGTCTTCCCTGATCCTGCAGCCCGGCCCCGCGGCGCTGACGGATGGGGTGAATGCGATCCACAGCATCATTGCGGACTGGGCCCGGAAGTAGGCCCCTGCGCGGGTGACGCTCCCATGCCGACCTTCATCAGAGTCAAGGCCATAAGGAACCCGGTGGAGAACCGGCGCTCCTTCCTCGGCCGCACCACCGACAGCGCCATCGACGTGGTGACGCTGTTCCACCATGCCATCTTCCACAACTTCAGGGACACGCTGTTCAACTACGCGGTGAACGTGGGCATGACGGTGCTGGCGCTGGTGCTGATGCGCCACATGCACACCGGCGCCTACGCGCTGTTCTACAACTTCGTGACCGGCGTGCTGAACCCCGGCATCCTCATCATCCTCGCGGCCTTCACCATCGTGCTGGTGGGGGCGGAGTTCGTCTTCGTCGGGCTCACGTTCTACCAGAAGGGTTTCGTGCCGAAGCTGGTGGTGAAGCTCATCACCAGCATCCGGGATTCCATCGTGGTGCTGTCGGGGGCTTGCCTGTCGCTGGCGGTGCTGATGTTCGGGCAGGATCCGGTGGGACGCTGGGAGGCGCTCGCCACCTCGGTGATCTACTTCTTGAGCGCCTATCTCATCGCCTTCCTGCTCCTGGCGCCCTACTGGCTGGACTCGCGGCGCATCACCGACCGGGTGGCCC
>DASXYJ010000166.1:0-13622 GCA_036502565.1 Gammaproteobacteria bacterium | reverse complement strand
CAGCAAGTAGCGCACGGTGTTGCGCATCTTCCGGTAGGCCTCGGCGTTGTGCTTCAGGATGTTGTCCGAGACCGTGAGCTCACCGCTGTAGTCGGTGGACGCCACCCACAGGCGCAGCACATCCGCGCCCAGGTTGCCGATCACCTTCTGCGGCACCACGATGTTGCCGATGGACTTGGACATCTTGCGGCCCTGTTCATCGACCGTGAACCCATGCGTGAGCACGTCCTTGTAGGGCGCCTTGCCGCGGATGGCCACGGAAGTGAGCAGCGAGGACTGGAACCAGCCGCGATGCTGGTCCGAACCTTCGAGATAGATGTCCGCCTTCTGGTCCGGACCGATGCCGAGGCGCTTCTCGCCCACGCAGTAGTGCACCACGCCGGAATCGAACCACACGTCCAGGATGTCCTTGACCTTGTCGTAGTCGCCGGCTTCGGCGCCCAGGAAATCCTGGCCCTCGCGGCTGAACCAGAAGTCCACGCCTTCCTGTTCGACGCCCTTGGCCACGGTCTCCAAGAGCTCCGCGGTGCGCGGGTGCAACTCACCCGTCTGCTTGTGCACGAACAATGCGATGGGCACACCCCAGGTGCGCTGGCGCGAGATGCACCAGTCCGGGCGGTTCCCCACCATGGCTTCGATGCGGTTCTGGCCCCAGTCCGGGATCCACTTCACCTTCTTGATCTCGTCCATGGCCGCCTGGCGCAGGCCGTTCTGGTCCATGCCTATGAACCACTGTGGCGTGGCGCGGAAGATCACCGGCGACTTGTGGCGCCAGCAATGCGGATAGCTGTGGCGGAAGGGCTCGTGGTGCAGCAGCATGCCGTGGTCGCGCAGCACCTGCACCACGTGGTCGTTGGCCTTGAACACGTGCTCGCCGGCGAAGATCGGCGTGTTCGGCAGGTAGATGCCGTTGCCATCCACCGGGTTATCGATCTTGAGCTTGTACTGGATGCCGAGCCCGAAGTCCTCGATACCATGGCCCGGCGCCGTGTGCACCGCACCGGTGCCCGCATCCAGGGTCACGTGCTCGCCCAGCACCAGCGGCACTTCCCGGTCATAGAAAGGATGCTTGAGCTTCAGGCCTTCCAGGTCCTTACCCAACGCTCGACCCACGATCTCGTAGCCGCTCAGGCCCCAGCGTTTGGTCACCGCGTCCGCCAGGGGCTCCGCCACCAGCACACGCTCCTGACCAACCTCCTTCTCGAACTGCAACAACGCGTAGGGAATCTCCGCGCCCAACGCCACCGCCTGGTTGGCGGGCAGCGTCCAGGGCGTGGTGGTCCAGATGGCCACGGAGATGGGGCCACTGCCACCCTTGGTGTTTAGCGCCTTGGTGAAAGCCTGCGCATCCACTGCCGGGAAGCGCACGTCGATGGCCGGCGAGGTCTTGTCCTCGTACTCCACCTCCGCTTCCGCCAGCGCCGATGCGCAGTCTAGGCACCAGTAGACCGGCTTCAGACCCTTATATAGGTGTCCGCGCTTGATCACTTCCGAGAGGGCCCGGAGTTGGTCCGCCTCGAACTGGAAGTTCATGGTCAGGTAAGGCTCGTCCCAGGCGCCCAGTATCCCTAAGCGCTTGAAATCTTCCCGCTGACGGGAGATCTGTTCCCTGGCATATTCGCGGCAGGCGGCACGGAAGGTCTTGGCATCGACTTTCTGCCCCGCCTTGCCGACTTTCTTCTCCACCTGCAGCTCGATGGGCAGGCCGTGGCAATCCCAACCGGGCACGTAGGGGGAGTCGAACCCATCCAGGGAATGGGACTTCACAACGATGTCCTTCAACACCTTGTTCACGGCGTGGCCGAGATGGATGTCGCCGTTGGCGTAAGGCGGGCCATCCTGCAGGATGTAGCGCGGCTTGTCCGCGCGGGCCTTGCGGATCTTGCCGTAGAGGTCGCCCTCGGCCCACTTCTTCAGCCACTCCGGCTCCCGCTGCGGCAGGTTCGCCTTCATGGGGAAGTCCGTGCGCGGGAGGTTCAGGGTGCTCTTATAGTCCGGGGTATCGTCGGTCTTGTTGTCCATCAGCTCTTTTCTTGGTCCACGTTTCGGGCCAGCCACGTCTTGGCAGCGGCCACATCCTCATGCATCTGTACGCGCAAGTCGTCCAGATTATCAAAGTGCCGGTCTTCCCGCAGTCGGTGCAGGAATCCCACCTCCAGGCGGCGTCCGTAGAGTTCGCCCTCGTATCCCAGCAGGTGCGCTTCCAGCACCCAGTGCTCCCCGCCCGCGGCGGAGCGCTTACCTATATATGCTGCCGCATCGCGGCTTCCGCCCGGCAGCCCCGCCACCCGCGCGGCGAAGATCCCGCTTAAGGGCGGTGCCCGGCGCTTCAGGGCCAGGTTCACCGTCGGCATCCCGAGCCTGCGGCCCAGGCGCTCGCCATGCATCACCCGTCCGCTGAGGGTGAAAGGCCGGCCCAGCAGCTCCGCAGCCACCTCGACCTTGCCCTCCTGGAGCAGGGCCCGGATTCCGGTGCTGCTCACCCGTCCACCCGCCGCTTCCAGAGAAGGCGTATCCGTTACGCTGAAGCCGGCGGCTTTGCCCGCCTCCGTCAGCATCCGAAAGTCACCGCGCCGGTCCTTGCCGAAGCGGAAGTCATCCCCCACGGTGAGGTGGCGGACACCGAGCGCATCCACCAGCACCCTGCGGATGAACTCCTCCGCCGGCATCTCCGCGAGCGTCCTGTCGAAGCGCAGGCGCAGCACCCGCTCCACCCCGGCCGCCTGCAACAACGGCCACTTCTCCATGAAGCGCGTCAGCCGCAGCGGCGCCGACGCAGCAGCAAAATATTCCTGGGGCTGCGGCTCGAACAGGATCACCGTGGTAGGCGCTCCCATGTCCTGGCCGCGCCGCTGCAGGTCCCTCAACACCGCCTGGTGACCCCGGTGCACACCGTCGAAGTTGCCGATGCTCGCCACCGTGCCGCGGTGATGCGCCTTGACTGCCGGCAGCCCCCGGATCAATTCCACGTCACGTCACCGGCGTCGCACCGCTGCCCGGCAGCTGCGTGCCTCTCACCCGCAGGTCATTGATGCGGAAACCCGTGGCAAATAGAGTACCGAAGTATGCGGCGAAGGCCGCGGCTATCCAGATGACCAGCCACATGATGCGGTGCAGCGTGCCATAGCTCTCCCATTGAGAGAGCTTGCCGCCGAACAGCAACAGCATGCCGCCCATCACCAGGTTGGCGACCAATACACGTATCAACAGTTTCTTCCAGCCGTTGGTCGGCACGTAGGTGCCGGATTTTCGCAAGCCGTAATAGAGCTGTCCGGCGTTCACGAACGAGGCCAACGAGGTGGAGAGCGCGAGTCCCGCGTGGGGCGCTATCCACCCGGCCCGGGCCCAGGGCACGGTGATGACTAAGTTGAAGAACAAGTTGGCAGCCACCGCCACCACTGCGGTACGGAACGGCGTGCGGCTATCCTGACGCGCGTAGTAGGCAGGTAACAATACCTTGACCATGGTGAAGCTGAGCAGACCCATCGAATATGTGGTGAGCGCCCAGGTCACCATCAGGGTGTCACTGGCGCTGAACTTGCCGTAGTTGAACAACGTCGTGATAAGTGGACCGGAGAACACCAAGAGGCCCATGGCCGCGGGCAGCACGATTACCGTGGTGATGCGGAAAGCCCAATCTAGTGTCGCCGAGAAGCCCGCGGTGTTCTTGAGCGCATGGTGCTGCGCCAAAGTGGTGAGCAACACGGTACCCAGGGCGATGGAGAAGATTCCCAGGGGGAACTCCATCATACGGTCCGCGTAGTACAGCCAGCTCACGCTGCCGGTGGCCAGGAAAGAAGCGATCAGCGAGTCCACCAGCAGGTTCACTTGCGCCACCGAGGAACTGAAGACCGTCGGCAGCATCAGCTTCATGATGCGGCTTACCGCCTCGCTCTTCTCACCGATGCGTGGCTGGGGCAACAAGCCGATTTGAGCCAGGAAAGGCAACTGGAATGCGAGCTGGATGATGCCGGCGACAAACATGCCCCAGGCCATGGCCATGCCCGGCTCTGCCAGGTGTGGTGACAGGTACACCACCGACAGGATCATGCATATGTTCAGCAGTGTAGGGGTGAAGGATTGCACCCAGAAGCGGCTGTAGGTGTTGAGGATGCCCCCCGCCATGGCGGTGAGCGAGATGAACATCAGGTACGGGAATGTGACCCGCAGCATCTTCACCGACAGCTCGTACTTATCCGGGAAGTTGCTGAACCCCGGCGCGAAGATCCACATCACCACCGGCGCACCGATCACGCCGATGGCCGTCACGACAAACAGCGCCAATCCCAGGCTGCCCGCCACCTGGTCGGTCAGCAGCTTCACTTCCTCGTGTTTGCGGGTGACCTTGTATTCGGACAGGACCGGCACGAAGGCCAGGGAGAAGGCGCCCTCGCCGAAGGTGCGGCGGCCGAAGTTGGGGATCTTGCTGGCCATGGTGAAGGCGTCCATCGCCACCCCGGCACCGAAATAGCGGGCCAGGATCACGTCCCGGGTGAACCCGAGGATGCGGGAGATTAAGGTCATCCCCCCCACCAGGGAGGTGGCCTTGAACAGATGGCGGGACATGCGGCTTGAGATCCCAGGGACTTAGGCGTTTTCGGCAGCCATGATACCGGCCGGGGGGCCCCTAGACCATGCCGGGGGCCCGAAAAGTCAGCCCAGGCAGAGAGTTAGCGGCGTTTTCGTTGCGAAAACCGCCCGGAATCCGTATAGTACGCACCCTTTCGGGTCGCAGGCCTTTGGGCCGACGGCAAATCCAGGTCCAGGAGCAGTACTTTGGCCAATACCAAGCAAGCTAAGAAGCGCGCCCGCCAAGCGGTCGTCCATCGCGATCACAACGCCACCATGCGTTCCATGGTGCGCAGCTACATCAAGAAGGTCGTGAAGGCCATCGGCGAAGGCAAGAAGGCCGATGCCGAGACCGCCTACAAGGAAGCCGTGCCGGTCATCGACCGCATGGCCGACAAGGGCCTGCTGCACCGCAACAAGGCCGCTCGCCACAAGAGCCGCCTCAACGCCCACATCAAGGCGATGAAGGCCTAAGCCTTCCCTCACCTTGAGATAAAAAAGCCGGCTCTCAGCCGGCTTTTTTATTCCTCTTCGTCCCGTATCACTTCAGGCGGCTCATCCGGGAACAGCGGCGCCGCCACGCCGATCTCCTCCAGCCGCGCCATGATCTTCTGGCACAGCGCCTGGGTGCCCTCGCCAGAGAGGCCGGAGATCCGGAACACCGGGCCGGTCCAATCCAGGCCGTCCAGGATGTCCTCGCAGCGCGCATCCCGCTCGTCTTCCGGCACCAGGTCCAGCTTGTTCAGCACCAGCCAGCGTTCCCGCTCCGCCAGTTCCGGGCTGAACTTCTCCAGCTCCCGGGCGATGGATTTCGCGTCGATCACCGGGTCGCCGCTGCCTTCATAGGGCGCCACGTCCACGAGATGCAGCAAGAGCCGCGTGCGCTGCAGGTGCTTCAGGAAGCGTATCCCCAGGCCCGCGCCTTCCGCCGCGCCCTCGATCACGCCCGGCACGTCCGCCATCACGAAGCTGCGATGCTGGCCCACGGACACCACCCCCAGGTTCGGGTGCAGGGTGGTGAAGGGGTAATCCGCCACCTTGGGTCGCGCCGCGGAGACCGCGCGGATCAGGGTGGATTTGCCGGCGTTGGGCAGGCCCAGAAGACCCACGTCCGCCAGCACTTTCAGCTCGAGTTTCAGGATGCGGCGCTCGCCGGGCGAGCCGGGGCTGGTCTGGCGCGGCGCACGGTTCACGCTGCTCTTGAAGCGCGCATTGCCGAGGCCGTGGAAGCCGCCCTGGGCCACTTTCAGGCGCTCACCGGCCTTCACCAGGTCGCCTAACTGCTCCTGGGTATCCTGGTCGAACACCAGGGTCCCCACCGGCACCGGCACGATCATGTCCTCGCCGCCGCGGCCGGTCATGTCGCGGCTCTGGCCCTTCTCGCCGTGCCTGGCCTCGTAGGTGCGGGTATTGCGGAAGTCCGCCAGGGTGTTCAGCCCCTGGGTCGCCTCCAGCCAGATGCTGCCGCCATCGCCGCCGTCACCGCCGTCCGGCCCCCCCATGGGGATGAACTTCTCGCGGCGGAAACTCACGACGCCGTTACCGCCGTTGCCGGCGATGACCTTGATGGTGGCTTCGTCTACAAATTTCATTACAAATACCAAAATATAGGTTCATGCCGGCTTAAAGCGTCGCGAGCGCAGGCAGGGCAAGGCGCGCGAGGCGAGCAACCCGGAGCGTACTCTTTAGTACGTGAGGATTGCGAGTCCGAAGCGCAACGCAGCCATGCCAAGCGCAGCAGCTTTAAGACGGCATGAACAAAAAGGCCCCGGATAACCGGGGCCCTTCTATACGGATGCCCTGCAGAAGGCTTACTTGGCCGTAGCGGGCTCGGAAGCGACCACGCTCACGTAGCGGCGCACCGGCTTGCCCTTCTCTTCGAACTTGATGTGGCCGGCGGCCACGGCGAACAGGGTGTGGTCGCGGCCCATCTTCACGTTCTGGCCGGCACGATACTCGGTGCCGCGCTGACGGATGATGATGTTGCCGGAGACTACAGCCTCGCCGCCATAGACTTTTACGCCCAGGCGCTTCGATTCGGAGTCGCGGCCGTTACGAGTACTGCCGCCTGCTTTTTTATGTGCCATGACTTACTTCCTCAAGACTTTGATTTCAGCCGGTGATCCCGGTGATCTCGACTTCGGTGAAATGCTGACGGTGGCCAGCGCGGCGGCGATAGTTCTTGCGGCGGCGCAGCTTGAAGGTGAACACCTTGTCGGTGCGCCCGTTGGCCTTCACCTTGCCGGTGACCTTGCCACCGGAGATGAAGGGGGCGCCCAGCTTCGGCTTCTCGCCGTCCTTGCCAAGCATCAGGACCTGGTCGAAGGACACGTCGCTGCCGGCCTCGGCGTCGAGCAGTTCCACCTTGATAACGTCGCCCTGGGCAACGCGGTACTGCTTGCCTCCGGTCTCGATAACAGCGTACATGGGGGTCTCCAGAAAACCGTCAAAAATAGCGTCAAAGGGCGCGCATTTTAAGGGGTTACGGCGCCACGGTCAAACCGTAAGGCCTTGGCTTGACACTCTTTTCCGCCCCCCCTAGCATCGCCCTTCCCGCGGCGTCCCGCCGCCCCCTCCCAAGTCCCCATGGCCACAGCCCCCCATACCCCCCCGGCGGCCGCCCCCAGCCTGGATGCCCTGCGCGCCCTGGTGAAGGACGATATGGCCGCTGCCGACCAGCGGGTCCGGGAGGAGCTCAAATCCGACGTGGCCCTCATCAACCAGCTGGGGGAGTACCTGGTGGCGGCCGGCGGCAAGCGCCTGCGCCCCCTGGTGGTGCTGCTGGCGGCCCGGGCCTGCGGCGCCACCGGCAGCCGCCATATCGAGCTGGCCGCCATCATCGAGTTCATCCACACCGCCACCCTGCTCCATGACGACGTGGTGGACGGCTCCGAGCTGCGCCGCGGCCGGGACACGGCCAACGCGGTCTGGGGCAACCCCGCCAGCGTCCTCACCGGCGATTTCCTGTATTCCCGCGCCTTCCAGATGATGGTCAAGGTGGACGAGATGCGGGTCATGCAGGTCATGGCCGACGCCACTAACCGCATCGCCGAGGGCGAGGTCATGCAGCTCCTGAACTGCCATGACCCGGACACCACCGAGGCCCGCTATACCGAGGTCATACACCGCAAGACCGCCACGCTGTTCGAGGCGGGCGCACGCCTGGGTGCCGTGGTCGCCAAGCGGCCCGCCGCCGAAGAGCAGGCCCTGGTGGCCTATGGCCGGCATCTCGGCACCGCCTTCCAGCTCATCGACGACGAACTGGACTACAGCGCCAGCGCCGAGGAGATGGGCAAGAACATCGGCGACGACCTGGCCGAGGGCAAACCCACCCTGCCCCTCATCTACGCCCTCCAGCACGCCACCGGCAAGGAACGCGAGTTGCTCCGGGAAGCGGTGGAGCACGGCGGCCTGGACCATGTGCAGGAGATCATCCGCATCGTCACCCAGAGCGGCGCCCTCGCCTACACCCGGGAGCGGGCCCTGGCTGAAAGCGTCAAGGCGCGGGAAGCATTGCAGGTGTTGCCCGCCTCGGCCTATAGAGACGCGCTGGCAGAGTTAGCAGAGTTCGCCGTCGCCAGACGGTCCTAAGACTTCTGCCGCGCAGCATCGGCGCGCTTGATCAGATCTTCCACTAGCGGTGCTGTCGTCAGATTCATGGGCCAAAATAGGGAGATGGCCGGGATGAAGGCGATGCGTTCACCCAGACGTCCCGCATGGCGCAAGCTTAGGGTCACCCGTTTGGGATTGGTGAGTCCGGAATAATTCACGTTGATTATGTCGATGAACGGCACGTGCTCTGCGTGCCCATCGTTCACCACGATCAACTCATCTCCGTTGTCCCAGACCTCATCCATCAACCCGGCAAAGAGCTTCCGGAACAGGAAATAGCCGAGGACCATCATCAGGACCGGGACCAGGAATACCACCAACGGTATGCCCGGCGCCCGCTGGTCGGCAGACACGAGTATCACCAGCGTCAGGATGAGCAGGCAGATCCACAAGGGCGTGAACGCGCGCTTGTAGAAACCGGTCGCGCTGGAAGAGATGCGCTTCGCCCCCGGCGGCATGATCAGCGGCATCTAGCTGCGCCGCCGCGCCACCGAGACGCTGCCCTGACGCAGGATGTCGGCGCAGGCATCCGCCGAGAGCGGATGGCTGTAGTAGAAACCCTGGGCCAGGTCGCAGCCCGCCTCGCGCAGGAACTCGCCCTGGCGTGCCGCCTCCACGCCCTCCGCCACCACCTTGATGCCCAGCTCATGGCCCATGGCGATCACCGCGTTGACGATGGCCGCCTGGCGCGCGTCATCCGGCACGCCGGCGATGAAACTCTTGTCCACCTTGATGATGCGGATCGGGAAGCGGTTCAGGTAACTCAGGGAGGAGTAACCGGTGCCGAAATCGTCCAGCGAGAAAGCCACGCCCAGGTTCGCCAGGGCGTCCATGCGCTGCAGGATGCCGGGGCTGTCGGTCATCAGCGCCGTCTCGGTCAGCTCGAGCTGCAGCATGTTCGGGTCGAGTCCGGTGCGATCCAGGATCTCCCGCACCGTCTTCACCATGTCGTCCTGCAAGAACTGGCGCGGCGATACATTCACCGTGAGCGGCGTCAGGGGCACGCCCAGGCTCTTCCAGGAGACCGCCTGCCGGCAAGCCTGTTCCAGGAGCCAGCTGCCCAGCATCAGGATCTCGCCGCTCTGCTCGGCGATGGGGATGAACTTGGTGGGCGAGATCAGCACGCCGTCGGCGGTGCGCCAGCGCGCCAGCGCCTCGAGTCCCGCCACCTTGCCGCCGATCAGCTCCACCTGCGGCTGGTATTCGAGGTAGATCTCGCCGGCCATGGTGGCGCGGCGCAGGTTGCCGCGCAGGGTCAGGTATTCCTCCGCCAAGGCCTTCATCTCGGCGTTGTAGAAGCGCATGGCGCCTGGGTCCTGGCGCTTCGCCTCCAGCAAGGCGTTGTCGGCGTTGCGCAGCAAGGCCTCGGCGGTCTCGCCGTCTTGCGGCGCCATGGCCACGCCCATGCTCACCCTGAGGTCCAGGCGGCTCGCCGGCAGCTGCAAGGGCGCCTCCAGGCTCCCCTTGGCCGCCTCCAGTTGCGCCCGCAGCGTCTCGCGGTTGCCGTCGCCCATGATCACCGCCGCGAACTCGTCGGCGGCCAGGCGTGCCACGCCCTCCACGCCGCCGAAGGCCGCGGCCAGGCGCGTGCCGAACTCCCGCAGCACCGCGTCGCCGGCATCGTGGCCCAGCACGTCGTTGATGATCTTGAAGCCGTCTACGTTGAACAGCGCCACCGCCACCCGCCGCTGCTCGTTGGCATAGCGGAACTGGTCCGCCAGATGCTCGGTCAAGAGCACCCGGTTGCCGAGGCCCGTGAGGGGGTCGTAGAAAGCCAGGTAACGCAGGCGTTTCTCGCTCTGCACCCGCTCGGTGATGTCGGTGGTCACCGAGATCACGCCGTTGATGGCGCCGCCCTCGTTGCGGCTGATCACCGCGTCCACCTGCACGTCGATGGCGCGGCCGTCGGCGGTCAGATAGCGCGTGGTGAAAGAGGAACTGGGCCGCTCGCCGGTCACCAGGCGGCGGAAACGCATCTCCGCCTCGGCCCGTTGCGGCGCGTCGGCGATGATGTCGAACACCCGCTTGCCGACGAGACCGCCGGGCAGGTAGCCGAGCATCTCGTGATGCGCCTGGTTGGCGTAGGTGATGACCCCGTCCAGGGCGATCTCCTTGATGCCGTGGGGCACTGCCTCCATCAGGCGCCGGTACTGGCGCTCGCTGCGCCGCAGGGCCGCCTCGCTCTCCTTCTGCGCGGTGATGTCCTGGAAGATGCCGAACACCGACTCGCCGGCGTCCGGCGTGGGCGGGCTGTACTGGCCCTTCACCCGCACATGGCGGATCTGGCCGTCCGGCCGCACGATGCGCGCCTCGAACTCCACGCTCTCGTGGGTGGAAGCCGCGTGGCGCACGAACTTCTCCACGTAGGGCTGGTCGTCCGGATGGTAGGTGCTGAGCGTGAGCTTGAAGTCCGGGTCCAGGCGGCGCGGATCCAGGCCGCGGATCAGGAATATCTCGTCGGACCAGGAGAGCCTGTCGCTGGCCATGTCCCAGCGCCAGTGGCCGAGGTGCGCCAGGTGCTCGGCCTCCGCCAGCATGCTGGTGCGCTCCTCCAATACACCGCGGGTCTTGACCCGCTCGCTGATGTCGGTGATGAGGCCCACGAAGAACTTCAGCAGCCCATGCTCGTCATACACCGGGCTCATGGACAGCTCGGCCCAGAGCGGCGCCCCGTCCTTCCTGAAGTTGGTTATCTCCACCTGCATCGCCTTGCGCTCGCGCATGGCGGAATGGATGGTGTCGCGGGTCGCGGCAGAGGTCTCGGTCTCTTCCAGGAAGCGGCAATCGCGTCCCTTGACCTCGCCGAAACTGTAGCCGGTGATGCGCTCGAAAGCCGGATTCACGTAGATGATAGGGTACACGTCACCCTGGGGTTCCGCCGACGTCACCAGCACACCGGAGGTGGACTGGGTGACCGCCGCCGCCAGCATGGTATGGCCCGCCAGCAGGCTCTCCAGCTCCAGCTCGCGGTGCTTCAGTTGGGTGATGTCGGTGTAGACGTTGATGTAGCCGCCGTCGCGGCTGCGGCGCTCCTTGATGAGCACCCAGCGCCCATCCGGCAGGCGCTGCTCCAGGCTGCCGCTGGAGCGGCCGTGCGCTTCCAGGCGTCCACGGATCCAGGCTTCCGGATCGCCGTCGGTATCGATCTTCTCGCTCTGGATGGCCGAGCGCAGCATGTCCTCGAAGCGCGTGCCCGGCACCATCAGCGCCGCCAGGTGCGGATACATGCGTTTCAGCTGCTCGTTGCACACCATGATGCGGTCGTCCGCATCGAAGATGATGAAGCCGTCCTCGATGTAGCCCAGCGCATCCGCCAACAGCGACTCGGCGTGCTCGCGGGCCCGGGCGTGGGTCGCCGCCGAGAGCGCGGTCTTCACCGAGCGGCGCAGCCGCGGCATGTGCTTGGGGGATTTGGTCACGTAGTCGGCGAGGCCGAGCCGCATCGCCTCCACCGCCACCTCCTCGGTGCCGGTGCCGGTGAACATGATCACCGGCAGGTCCGGGTCGCGGGCGCGGATGCGTTTCAGCACTTCCAGGCCCGTGGACCAGCGCAGGTGGAAGTCGGTGATCACCAGGTCGAGTCCGGGCGTGGCGATGGCCGCCTCCAGCTGTCCCGGCGTGCTCACCTGGAAGGTCTGGGCCTCGGGGTATTCCTTGCGCAGCTCGCGCTCCACCAGGGCCCGGTCGTCGGGGTTGTCGTCCACGAGCAATACCCGCGGGCCGCCGGCGCCCTTCGGCGCAGCCTCCTCACCCGCTTTCGGCTCGTCAGCCATGGACATTCCCTCTGGACCCCCCGGTCCCCGATGGTCGGCTCAGTGCAGCTCGGGATGTTCGCTCAGCATCAGCCAGTAGACCTGCAGCTGTTTCAACAGGGCGCTGAACTCCTCGAACACCACCGGCTTCACCAGGTAGGAGTTTGCGCCCAATTCGTAGGCACGGTTGATGTCGGCCGGCTCCCGCGAGGAAGTCAGCACCACCACCGGCAGGCGGCGCAGGCCGTTCTGGGCCCGCAGCCAGCTCAGCACCTCGTGGCCGGACAGCCGCGGCAGCTTCAGGTCCAGCAGCATCATGAACGGCAGCGGATGGCGCAGCCGGTCGGAATACTGGCCGCTGCCGGAGAGGTAGGCCACCGCCTCCTCGCCGTTCCGCACGCAGGCGATGGGGTTGACCACGTGCGACTTGGAGAACGCGCGCTTGATCAGCATCACGTCGTTCTCGTCGTCCTCCGCGAGCAGGATCGTGGTCTTGGTGATGTCACCCATGTCAGCCATCCCGGTGCTCCTTGAGGCGGGCATGGAAGGTGCTTCCGTTGCCCTCGGATTCCACGCTGATCGACCCCTGCATGCTCGCCAGCCCTTTCTTCACGATGGAGAGGCCGATACCGGTGCCGGGATAGGTCTCCGCGGCGTGCAGCCTCTCGAACACGTTGAATATCCGGTCGCGGTGCTCCGGCGCGATGCCGATGCCGTTGTCGCGGACGCACAGGTCCACGATCCCGCGGCGCGCCACCGCCCATACCCGCACCTCGGGGACGATGCCGGGGGCCGTGAACTTGAGCGCGTTGCTCACCAGGTTCAGGACCACCTGCTTTAGTGTGGCCTTGTGGCCCAGCACCGTCAACGGCGGCACCTGCGCCTCCACTTTCGCGCCGCGCGAGGCGATCTCGTGGTGCAGGTCCGTGATGCACTCCTGGACCAGCTCCGCCAGGGCGATGCCGGTGAACTCCGCCTTGTCGCGGCCGATGCGGCTGTAGGCCAAGAGGTCCTGGATCAGGCTGTCCATGTTCTTGGCGCTCTTGATGATGCGCGCCAGGTAGTCCCGGCCGGCATCGTCCAGCTTCGCCGCGTAGTCCTCCTGCACCGCGTCGGCGAAGCCATGCATGGCGCGCAGCGGCGCGCGCAGGTCATGGGCCACCGAGTAGGCGAAGGCGTCCAGCTCCGCGGTGCGCTCCACCACCCGGCTCTCCAGTTCGTGCATGTGCTCCTGCAGGGCGTCACGCAGCCGCACCGTCTCGATGCCGACCGAGGCGTTCTGCGCCAGCTGCACCAGGATGGACTCGTCCTCCGCGTCGAAGTCCCCGTCCAGCTTGCCGGTCACGATCAGCGCGCCGATGAGTTCCGAGTCGCTGCGGGTCAGCGGCACCGCCAGCAGCGCGCCGATGGACTCCTTGCCCTTGTGGCGCGAGGCGAAACCCGGGAAAGCCGGATGCGCCTGCACCTCCGCCGCGCTCAGGCGCTGCGGGTAACGCTTGCGCACCAGCACCTCCCACACCGGGTCGGTGTCCGGCAGCTTGCCGGCCTCGCGCCAGGCCGCATAGTCGTCCGACAAGGAGGCGCGCAGGTGCTCCGGCAGGCAGCGGGCGATGGCCACGCGCGCGCCGGAGAGCTCCCGGGCCCGGTCCGCGCTCGCCTGCAGCACGTCGTCCACGCTCTGGGAGCCGG
>DASXYJ010000165.1:0-3199 GCA_036502565.1 Gammaproteobacteria bacterium | reverse complement strand
ATGCGGACCCATACGGTCTTGGCGCCCGCATGCTTCACCACGTTGTTCAGAGCTTCCTGTACCGCGCGGTACAGGGCGGTCTCGATAGCCTGCGGCAGGCGCCCGCGCTCGGCGATGAAGTTCTCTATCTCGATGCGCAGGCCGGCGCGCTTGCGGAAGCCATCCGAGAGGAACTGCAGCGCCGGCATCAGGCCGAGCTGGTCGAGGATCGGGGGGCGCAGCTCGTGCGATAGGCGCCGCAGCTGGTCCGAGACCATATCCAGCTGCGAGGAGATGCGCTCGGCATGGTCCTGGACGGCCTGCGGCGGTTGCAGCCGCTTGATCTCCGCCAGCTCCAGGTACACCGAAGCCAGCAATTGGGCCGCCTCGTCGTGCAAGGTGTGGGCGATGCGCTTGGCCTCGTCCTCGAGGATGTTGTTGAGGCGGCGCAGGGCGGCGTTGGCCTCACGGTGGCCGATCTGCATCATCTCGAAGGGCGCCATGCTCTCCAGCAGGAAATGATGCGCATCGTGCAGGTAGCTGGCGGTCTTGCCGTTGGCCTTGGAGACCAGTTGCATCACCGCAGCCTCGTGGATGTTCACAAGGCCCAGCAGTCCCATACCTGAATCGAGCGCCTGGCGGCCCAGTTCATAGGCCTGCAGCAACGGCGCCTCGCCGCCCTCCGTCAGGTAGTCCTGGAGCGCCTGCCGATAGCTCGCGTCCAGGTCGGACGGAGCATCGCGCACGGCGTCAGCCCAGATATCGGATGACGAGGGCGAGGGCATCGTCGGTCTTCTTGCAGTAGCGTGAGATGATCCCGTTGGCGATCTCGCCCACGGTGCTGTCGATCCTGATGTTGTCGGCGAAATCGGGGGCCACGCCGTCGGTGGCGAAGATCAGCAGGTCGCCTGGCTGCACCCGGCTCACCGTCACCTGCAGCGAGGGCAGGCGCTGGCCCACCACGCCGGGGCGCAGCAGCAGGTGCTGGCGCACGTAGCCGGAATCCTTGTCCTTGTTGCGCAGCAACAGACGGCCCTCCACGTTGCCGATGCCGAGCCAGGTGAGGGTGCCCTGCTTCTGGTCGAAGCAGGCCAGGTTCATCACTGCGCCGCGGCTGCCGGTGAGGGAAGTATGGCAGCGTTTCAGCATGTCGATGATGCCGCCGGCGTCGATGCCCAGGCGGACCGTGGCCACCGCGCGCTCCGCGGCCTCGGCGGCCTCGGTGCCGTGGCCCACCCCGTCGATGACCGCGGCGACGGCGCTATCGGACGTCGAGACCACCGTCTGGCGGTCCCCGCATTCGTCCTGGCCTGGCAGGGTGAACGACGCTGAGGCCGCCTCGATGAATGCGCCGTTCATGGCAGCCATTTCTTGGCGGTGACGGTGGTGCCTTTGTCGGTGCCGGTATCGATGTAGAACTCATCCACCATGCGGCGTACGCCGCACAGGCCGAGGCCGAGGCCTCCTGAAGTCGAGTAACCGCCCACCAGGGCGCGTTGCACGTCCGGTATGCCGGGGCCGTTGTCACGGCTGATGATGATGACGCCGCGATGATGGTCGCCGGGACCGGCTTTCTCGAGCAGGATCTCGCCGGTCTGGGCGTAGAGCACGATGTTACGCGCCAGTTCCGAGATGATGGTGGCGATCAGCGTCGATTCAGTCTCGGAAAAACCCGTCTGCAGGGCCAGCTCGCGGCCGCTCTGGCGAGCGGTCACGATGTCGGCCACCGTCCTGATCGGGATGGTCTTCCTGCCTTCCACTGGTCGCGCCGCCTCTGTTTCGTCCTTGGGTGGGTCGGCTCTATAGTTCATTCAGCTTCCGCGCCATGCTGCGCTTAGGCCGTGCGTCGAGGTAGGCGAGGCCTTCCTCGAGGTCGAGTGCGGTGGGAACGCCTTCCAGGCTGAGTCCCAACTGCACCATGGAGAACGCCACCTCCGGCTGGATGCCGACGATGACCGTGTCGGCGCCGCGCAGGCGGATCATGTGAGCCATGTCCCGCAAGGTGCGCACCGAGAAGGAATCCATCACGTCGAGACCGGTCACGTCCAGGATCACGCCCACCGAACGGAAGCGGCCCACCTGGGCCACCAACCGGTCGCGCAGGTTCACCAGGTCCTGGTCGGTCAGCACCGCCTGCACCGACGCGATGAGGTAGTTCCGCTGTTTGAGGATAGGGACTTCCACGTCGAGCCCTCTTGTTATTCAGCCCGCTCTTCGCGCGGCACCAGCACGACCTTGTAACCCAGCAGCTTCTCGGCTTCTTCGATGCCGCCCTGCAGGTCGCCCACCGTGGCCATCTTGCCCAGGTCCACGCCGATGGTGACCAGGGTCTGGGCCAGTTCCGGAGCGAGGCCGGTGACGATCACGTCGGCGCCGACCAGTCGCGCCGCTTCCACGGTCTGCACCAGGTGGTTCGCCACCGCGGCGTCCACCGCGGGCACACCGGTCAAGTCCATCACCACCACTCGTGCGCGGTTGATGCGGATGCCGCGCAGCAGCTGTTCCGTCAACTGACGGGCGCGTTGCGGATCCAGGATGCCGATGATGGGCAGGATCAGGAGTCGTTCGCGCACGGCGAGCACGGGGGTGGACAGCTCGCGGATTGCTTCCTGTTGCTGGCGGATGATTCTCTCGCGCTCCTGCACGAAGCCCACCGCCACCGTCGTCGCGATGCGGTTCGCCGCAGGCTCGTAAGCGTCCAACACGCGGGTCAAGACCTGCTGGTTGGCGCCGTACTTGGAGAACAGGGACCGTGCCAGCACGTCGCGCAGCAGCAGCACGATACCCACCACTTCGTGCGTCTCCACGCCTCGGGGGATGATTCGCTCTGACAGGTCGCGGGCGTAGGCTTCGAGGGCCTCGATGGAGCCGGTCTCGAGGGCGCCGAGGTAGTTGTCGTACACCGAGCTCGCTTCCGCCATGATCTCTTCGTTGGTCATGGCGGTGAGGAAGCGGGCGGTGACGATGCGGCTGGCCCATACCTCGCGGAGTTGCGTGCGGTTCTGGCGCAGATGCGCCACCAGTTCGCGCAATACCTCGGCATGGGATTCGTCGTGGGCCGCTACGCCGGTCTCGACCGGCAGGTTGCGGTCGCGGCCTTTGCCCTTGTTGTCGCTCATTGTCATACGCTCCTTGAAGTCCTTGGTTCGTCGCCCGCCGTGCGGTGGTCTGTCACCGCATCGACGTGAGTTATCGGGTTTCGGGCAGTGCGATTGCGAAT
>DASXYJ010000164.1:0-8321 GCA_036502565.1 Gammaproteobacteria bacterium | reverse complement strand
GGCGCGGGACCGCCTCACTCACGTCATAGACGAAGACATATTCGTTGGAGTCGGCTTCGAGCTGCTTGCCGTCGCTCCCATTCAGGCGGTTGTAGCCGCTGGTGAGTATCAGCAGGGTCTTGCCGTCCGGACTCAGGGCCTCGCTCATGGCCTGGCCGACGGTGTAGCCCGGGAAGTCCTTGAGGCCGGGGTTGAGGGCCTGGAAAGTGGAACCCGGCGCCGCCAGGGGCGTGATGAACTGGGCGTTGGGAAGCCGGGTCCGGTCTGCGTCGTCGTCGTGATCCTGGATGGCCGCGCAGGCGGCCAGCAGTGTGAGCAGGGCTATCGCTGGCATGTGAACTTTCATGGCGACGCTCCTTCCTGACGACCGGACCCGAATCTAGCACGGGCCTGTTGCAGTCTTTAGGACAGCGAAACCTTGCCGCGATTCCCCGTTTGGCCGAAGATATTCGCCGGTCCACTCTGCCTATCCCCATGGACGCCACCACTCTCAAGGCCCTGGCGGACTTCCCCGCCCTGCTCGAAGCCCATTACGGCGCCATCCCGCTCTCCCACAAGCATTGGAAACCCGCGAGCTGGGAGGGCATCCCCAGTGAGCACCTCACCGCCATCGAGCAGCTCTGCCATGTGCGGGACGTGGAGACGGACGGCTACCAGCTGCGTTTCCAGCGCACCCTGAAGGAAGAGGACCCATTCCTGGGCTCCCTGGACACGGACGCGCTGGCGCGGGACCGGGAGTACTACAAGCAGGATGCGGCGCGGGTGCTGGCGGAGTTCAGGAACGCGCGGGCCAAGACTGTGGAGATGCTGAAGGACTTAAGCCCGCAGCATCTCTCACGCAAGGCGGAATTCGAAGGCTACGGACCGACGACGCTGAAGGGCCTGGTCCACTATCTCTGCAGCCACGACCAGCAGCATCTGGCGGGCATGCAGTGGCTTCTCGGCAAGATTCAAGTTGCTAGTTGAGATCGCACGGTCTGCTAGCTCGGAAGCGCGTCGGTTTTAACGGCTGTTAGTGCGGGCAAAGTACAGTATCTTGTAGATAGCAACGAAAGCCACGCTATAGAGGATCGCATTCGCGACGGCGATCTCCAAGAGCCCGAGACCCCAACCTATCGGTCCCGCAGTGTCCAGAGCCATAACGCCAAAACACGGTGGACAAATCACTAGGCTGTAATTCGTCGATTTATCGAGGAGCTGATTGCTAATGGACTGATGGTGTCCTGTTTCCCAAAAATAAAACCCTAGTACCAAAGCGGCAACGACCACTCCTGCTACCGCACCGAAAGTCGCCGCAATCAGACTTCTTTTCTTCATGAGTCCATCCTTGAAAAATATACTGGCCGATCGAGGGGCCGCTACTGGCTGGAACCGGCACTCGAAAATGTCAGCAAATATTCTCCCGAATCCGGCTAAAAGCGTTGCGAGCCGAAGCAGAATGAGGCGCGCGAGGCGAGCAGGAGGGAGTGCACTCTTATGTGCATGACTGACTGCGAGCCCGAAGTGCAACGAAGTTATGCGAGGCGCAGCAGCTTTTAGCTAGTTGCAGAACTGTTCCCGCGTGGTGCCATCCCCTACTTCGACGTGCATCTTCAACTTCGTACCCAGCTCGCCCCGCAGCAGGCAGATGTCCCGGCGGTCCATGAGCGAGGCGCCCGCCACCACGTGGACCGAAAGTTCAGCGATGTGCTCGTCCTGGTACTTGGCCTGGATGACCTGGACCAGCGCCGTATGGTCGTAGGTCTTCTTCTTGAACAGGTAGTGGCCCTGGCCCACGTAGCTCACCTCCACCACCAGCGGCTTGGCGGCCTGGGCCAGCAGGGGCGCCAGCAGGAGTGCTGTAAACATGACGATCTTCAGTTTCATGTGGGTCTTCCTCAGGCGCTAGCCTTCTTTCGCACCGGCGTGAACTTCACCGGGGATTTCGGCATGGCCGGTCCCAGCGCATGCATGCTGGTGAACTGCGGCTTGTCGGCCATGTAGCCCAGCACCTGGTCGAGCTGGGTGAACTTGTTGACGCCGGTGGAGAGCTCAATGTCCGAGGCGCGGAACTGGCAGGGATGCTCGTAACCGGCGGTGTGGGCCAGGGCGATGAGCTCCTTGCGGAAACCCTTGATGTAGTTGGCGCAGCGGATGGCCTTCAGGTCCACGTCGAGGCCGGCCTGGCGCCAGGGGCTCATGGTGGTGATGCCGGTGGGACAGTGGCCGGTGTGGCAGCTCTGGGACTGGATGCAGCCGATGGAGAGCATGGCCTCGCGGGCCACGTTCACCATGTCGCAGCCCATGGCGAAACCCACCACGGCGCGGTCCGGGAAGCCGAGCTTGCCGCTGCCGATCCAGATGACGTCCTTGGACATGCCCTGCTTCTGGAAGATCTGGTAGACCCGGGCGAAGCCGATCTTGAAGGGCAAGGACACGTGGTCGGTGTAGGTGAGGGGCGCGGCGCCGGTGCCGCCTTCGCCGCCGTCGATGGTGATGTGGTCCGGGCCCGCCTTGCGCTTCTTCATGCGCACGGCGAGTTCTTCCCAGAAATCCGTGAAGCCGATGGCGGACTTGATGCCCACCGGCAGGCCGGTGCGGTCGGCGATGCGCTCGATGAAGTCGATCATCTCGTCGACGTCGCCGAACTCAGCATGGGCGTTGGGCGAGATGCAGTCCTGGTAGGCCGGCACGCCGCGGGTGGCGGCGATCTCCGGCACCACTTTCACGCCGGGCAGCACGCCGCCCTTGCCGGGCTTGGCGCCCTGGGAGAGCTTGAGCTCGATGGCCTTGATCTGGGGATAGCGGGCGCACTTCTCGGCCAGCATGTCCATGGAGAACTTGCCGTGCTTGTCGCGCACGCCGAAGTAGCCGGTGCCGATCTCGAACACCACGTCACCACCCAGGAGGTGGTAGGGGCTCAGGCCGCCCTCGCCGGTGTTGTGGAAGCTGTGGGACAGCTTGGCGCCGAGGTTGAGCGCGGAGATGGCGTTCTTGCCGAGGGAGCCGAAGGACATGGCGGAGATGTTCACCACCGAGGGGGGCCGCCAGGCGTGCTTGCGCTTGTGGGTGGCGCCCAGCACCTTGAGGCAGGGCACCGCGCTCGGGTCGCCGCCGATGTGCACGGCCTTGTCTTCCGGGAAGGGGAAGGCCTTGTTCTTGATGATGGGATAGCCGACCGAGTACTGCTGCTCCTCGGTGCCGAAGCCGAAGAAGTTGTTCTGGCCCTTGGCGGTGGCGTAGACCCAGGTGCGCTCACTGCGGTTGAAGGGCAGCTCTTCCTTGTCGTCCGCGACCCAGTACTGGCGCAGCTCCGGCCCGATGAGCTCCATCAGGTAGCGCAGGTGCCCGATAACCGGGTAGTTGTGCATGATGGCGTGGCGGCGCTGGTTTATGTCGTAGAGCGCCACCAGGCCGACGAAGATCAGTATCGCGCCGACGATCCAAAGGAAGATGAGCATGACTTCACCCCAACCTGACTACCCCAGGCCCAAGCATAGCAACAAGCCCGCCGCGCGGGGCGATGCTGCCAGCGCCGTGAAGGCCGTCTAGCCGGTCACTCGGCGCCGACCGCGGATTGCCCGGGCCTCGGAGCCGCGGACTTCTCCTGGTGCTGATACGCGACCTTGCCGCCCACCAGGGTATACATGACCTGGGTGGCGGGGATGGCTTCCGCCGCCACGCTCATGATGTCCTGGGACAGCACGGTGATGTCCGCCCACTTGCCGACCTTGAGCGAACCGCGCTGGTCCTCGGTGAAGGTCGCATAGGCGTTGTTCCAGGTGTAGGACTTGAGTGCTTCCTCGCGGCTCATGGCCTGCTCCGGGTGGAAGGGCACGCCGTCCTTCTTGGAGCGGCGCGTCACGGCGCAGTAGAAGTTGGGGATCGGGTCCTCGTCCTCCACCGGCACGTCGGTGCCGTTGGCGATCATGCCGCCGCTGGCGATGATGCTGTGCCAGGCATAGGCGCCGTCCTTCGCGCGCTGTTCGCCGAGGCGCTTCACCACGTAAGGCGCGTCGGAACACTCGTGGATGGACTGCATGGAGGCGATGACGTGCAGCTTGCCGAAGCGCGGGATGTCCGTCGGGTCCAGGTGCTGCGCGTGCTCGATGCGCCAGCGCGGATCCTTGAGCTCCGGGTGCGCCTTGAACTCGGCGGCGTAGACGTCCAGCACCTCGCGATTGGCGCGGTCGCCGATGGCGTGGGTGGTGACCTGATAATCCGCGGCCAGAGCCGCGTCCGCCCAGGCGCGGATGTCCGCCGGTGCCAGCACCGAGACGCCGCTGCTGGTGGGTAGGTCGTCGTAGGGTTTCAGGAACCAGGCGGTGTGGGTGCCGAGGGCACCATCCGAATACACCTCGCCCACCGCGCGCACGGTGAAGCGGTCTTGCGCGTAACCCACCAGCCGGTGCGCGGGCAGGAAACGCTGGAGCTGCTCCAGGGGCGGATATTTCTGGTATTGGGCGGCGGCGTCGAGGCCGTAGTCGCTGTTGCCCGGGTCCACCTGGGCGTAGAGCCTGAGCGGCAACTCACCGGCCGTGGCGAGCTTCTTCAGCTGGTCCAGCACCGCGAAGCTCTCGCCCTGGTCCACGAAACCGGTGATGCCCTTGGCGAGGGCATCCTGGGAGGCGAGGCTCGCGGCCTGCTGCACATAGGCTTCGTTGGCTTTCTCGCCGCGCTGCTTGATCATGGCGTCCTCGGCCCGATGCACCGGATCCATGGCGTTGTCGCGCAGGAAGCCCACCGGCTCGCCGTCCGCGTCCTTCACGATCTGTCCGCCCTCCGGGTCCGGCGTGCCCTTGCCGATGTGCACCTTCTTCAGCAGCAGCGCGTTCACGAACACGCCGTGGCCGCTGGCATGGGTGAGCATCACCGGATTGTCGGGGGAGACCGCGTCGAGGCTGGCGTGCAGCGGATAGCCGTCGACGTTGGGCTGCGGCGCCTGGCTCCACTTCTCCTGGTGCCAGCCGCGGCCGATGATCCACTCGCCGGGCTTGGCCTTCTTCACCGCCGCCGCCACCATGGCGACGATGCTGTCCCAGTCCTTGGCCTGGGTGAGGTCGAGCTGCATGAGCGAGTCGCCCAGCTCCAGGAAATGCCCGTGGCCCTCGATGAAACCGGGCACCGCGGTCATGCCGCTCAGGTCCAGCACCTGGGTCTGCTTTCCTATATAAGGCTGGATCTGCGCGTCGCTGCCGATGGCGACGATGCGGCCGTCGCTCACCGCCAGGGCCTGGGCCTTGGGTTGCTTCGCCTCCAGGGTGACGAGGTTGCCGTGCAGCAGCACGAGGTCGGCGGCGGGGGCCGCGAATGCGGCCACGGGAGTCGATAGCAGGATGAGGGCGAGGCGTCTCATGGAAAATCTCCTTGTCTCAATCGGTCCACTGCACCACACGGGTGTCGCAGGCCTTGTCCTGCCACATGCGCTTCTCGGGATCGCACAGCGCCATGGGTATCGATATGAAGCAACCGCAGACCGCGAGATAGCTGAGCACGGTCCTGCCCAAGGCAGTGAGGAACGGGAGTGGCTTGCCGGAGTCGGTACGCACTTCGATGCCCAGCAGCACCGATCCCGGTGTCGCGCGCCCGAGGGACAACGGCAATACGAAGTAGGAGAGCAGCAATACCATGCCGGGCAGCAACAGCAGCGAAGCTAAGGAGCCGTCGCCGTCCTGGGCAGGCTGACGTTGCACCACCCACTCGAAATGGCCGGTGTGGCCAGCCTCCACCAGGAGCGCGACGAGCCCCATCCAGGGCGCGACCACAAACATCGCAAACAGGAAATCCACCAGAAACGACCAGAACCGGCGCCAGATGCCGGCTACCACGAAGTTGCGGCCCCCTACCGTTGGCGACCGCATGACCCACAGATAGAGGACGATGAGCAGGGGTGAGATCAACAGAAGGGCCGGATCTGAACTAGCGCCGTAACTGGTATAGCCATTGACGGAGCGGTAACCCACGCTCGCGCCATTGCTGCTGAGAGTGCAGGACGTCACCAGCGTCAGCACCAGGGCGGCACCGATGACGTATCTGATAAGGGTAGTCTGCTTCATGGGACGTCGTGCTCATAATCAGCGGGGCTGGTCTGGTCCGCGGCTTCCGCGAGCTTGATGGCGCGGAAGGCCAGGGTCAGCAACACGGCGATGACGAAGTTCACGATGACGGAATAGAAGGCGGCGTAGCCCGGCAGGCTCCACTCGCCGAGGTGCAGCGGGAAGGTGCTCTTGAAGTTCTGGGACACCACCATCCAGGTGCTGAGCCCCATGCCCGCGGCCCAGCCCACCGCGAGCGCCCAGCGGTGCAGCCAACGGGTGTAGAGGCCGATGACCACGGTGGGCAGGGTCTGGATGATCCAGGCGCCGCCCAAGAGTTGCAGGTAGATGGCGAACTCCGTGGGCACGAACAGGATGAAGGCCAGGGCGCCCACTTTCACAACGAGGGACAGCAGCTTGGCCACGCGCGCCTCGTCGGCGGGCGTGGCGGCGGGCTTCAGATACTCTTTATATATGTTGCGGGTGAAGAGGTTCGCGGCGGCGATGGACATGATCGCCGCCGGTACCAGGGCGCCGATGGCGACCGCAGCGAAAGCCACGCCCACGAACCAGGCCGGGAAGTACTTGAGCATCAGCGCCGGCACGGCGAAGTTGTTGCCGTACTGCTTGAAATAATCGGCGTAGGCCGGGTCGTCGTGCACGTGGGCCACCACCGCCACGTAACCCAGGAAGGCCAGCAAGGCCAGGGCCAGGGAGTAAGCCGGCAGGAGCGCCATGTTGCGCTTGATGACGCCGCGGCTGCTGGAGCTCAGGAGCGCGGTGATGCAGTGCGGGTAGAGGAACAGCGCCAGCACCGAGCCCAAGGCCAGGGTGGCGTAGGCGCTGTAGGCGCCGGTGTTGTGGTCCGTGGGGGTGGCGAGTAGCAGCTTGTCTGCCGGGATGCTGGCGAAGATGTGGCCGTAGCCGCCGAGCTGGGCCGGGATCACAGTGATGGCGGCGATCACGGTTATATAGATAAGCAGGTCCTTCACCACCGAGATGAGCGCCGGCGCGCGCAGGCCGCTGGTATAGGTGTAAGCCGCGAGGATGGCGAAGGCCACGATCAGCGGCAGGTCGCCCATGAGTCCGCCGCCGGTGAAGCCCATGGCGGCGATCACCACCTGGATGCCAACAAGCTGCAAGGCTATATAAGGCATGGTGGCCAGGATGCCGGTGATGGCGACCAGCAAGGCCAGCAGCGGGCTGCCGTAACGGCCGCGCACGAAATCGGATGCGGTGACGTAGCCGTGCTTGTGGGCCACGGACCAGAGCCGCGGGTACACCACATAGACGAAGGGATAGAGCATCAGCGTATAGGGCACGGCGAAGAAGCCGATGGCCCCCGCGCCGAACACCAGGGCCGGCACGGCGATGAAGGTGTAAGCGGTGTAGAGGTCGCCACCCAAGAGGAACCAGGTGACGATGGTGCCGAAGCGACGCCCGCCCAGGCCCCACTCGTTCAAATGGTTGAGGTCTGCCTGGCGCCAGCGGGCGGCCACGAAGCCCAGCACGGTGACGAGACCGAACAGGATGCAGAAGACCGTGAGCGCGGACCAATTCATATCTTGGCTTTATAGGCAGCGCCGGTGACGGCAGCAGCGACGAGGATCAGCGCGAACTGGAACCAGTAGAAGAAGGGGATGCCGTAGAAGCTGGGCTCGATGCGGTTGAACAACGGCACCCAGATGGCCACGAAGAAGGGGATGAACAGGATCACGTACCAGACGGTGCGCTTGAGCTTGCTGGGTCCGGGCGCTGCCATGGCCGTACTCCCTATATAGCGTCTTGCGCTGGCACATTACTGTGCCCCACTCCGGCGTTCAAGCCGCCGGGCCTTGACAAGCCTCAAGCCATACAGGATATTCGGTCCCATGACGCAATTCGTGTCGATCGCCGCTTCCGCTTCCTGCATGGCCATGTGCATGTGCACCACCGTGCGGGATGGTTTCGTTACCGGCTGATCTGACCGAACATCGAATCCAGGACCCGCACGGCCAAGGCCGTAGCGGGTTTTTTATCGCCTAAGAATCCCCCTCACGGTACTCCAGAAAAGGTCCTGATATCCGCTGCACGCGCGCGTGCGGCCCAGGCCCGCTCGTCTCTGAAAAAAGACGGCATGAAACGAGGAGCAGACCATGAGCGAACAAAAGAGACACCGACACGCGACGCTACAGATGCGTCCCCGCCATGGAGCGGCTGTGCCGGCTGAGAGATGTCGCCATGACTAAGTGCTTCGACTTCGCCACAACCGCGGTGCGCACCGGTATCGAGAGCGACACACAGCACGGCGCAGTGGTGCCGCCACTG
>DASXYJ010000163.1:0-10230 GCA_036502565.1 Gammaproteobacteria bacterium | reverse complement strand
CGCAGTGCTTGCAGGTGCGCTTCTCGACGCTGCCGAAGTAGCGGTCGAACACCGGCGGGAACTGGGTCTCGATGTTGGTGAGTTCGAAATATTCCCGGTACAGTTCCGCGTGACAGCTCTCGCAGAACCACAGCAGGCCGTCCTGTTCGCCGGCGATCCGGGGACGTTCGATGACCAGGCCCACGGTATCGGCGAAGCGTTGCGGCGAGTGCAAGAGATGCGGCGGTATCAGCAGGATCTCGCCCTCGCGGATGGGGATGTCCACGGGTTTGCCGTCCTGCATGGTCTTCAGCAGCATTTCGCCTTCGATCTGATAGAAGAATTCCTCGCCCGGATCGTCATGGAAGTCCTTGCGCGAGTTGGGGCCACCCACCACCTGCACCACGAAGCCGGTATCGGTATAGATCCGTTTGTTCCCCACCGGGGGTTTCAGGAGGTCGCGGTTCTCTTCGACCCACTTTTTAAAGTTGATTGGCGCCAGGCTCCACATACTCATATCCTCAGATGGTCGCGAGGCACTTGAGTTCGATGGCGATGGGCGTGGGCAGCGCCGTCACCTGCACCGTGGTACGGCAGGGCTGGTTGTCCTTGAAGTACTCGGCATAGAGCCGGTTGTAGCTGGGGAAGTCCCGCTGCATGTCGGTGAGGAATACGGTTACGTCGACGAGCTTGTCCCAGCTGGAACCCGCATCCTCCAAGACGTAGCGCACGTTATCGAACACCGAGCGGCACTGGGCCTCGATGTCGTAGCTGACGATCTTCCCGGCCGCGTCCAGGGTCACGCCGGGGATGTCCTTGCTGCCGCGCTTACGGGGACCGACACCCGAGAGGAACAGCAGGTCGCCGACGCGGCGGGCGTGGGGATAGAGCCCCACCGGTTCCGGTGCCTTGGAGGAATGGATCTTGTGGTTCATGACTGCGGGTATTCCAGCAATTTCAGGTAGATGAAGTCGGAGCTCTTGGCGTCCAGCGCGCCGCTCTGGCCGTGGAAGATGGCCGCCACCCGCGGCGCATCGAAGCCGTCATCGGCGACCAGGATGGGCGTGCCCTTGTAGCGGCCGGCCCGGGCTTCGCCGCCGTCCACGGCGTTGTGGCTGAATCCGGACTCGATCTTCCAGGTGACGGCGCGCTCAGCGTGGGCCTTGTCATAGCAGAGCTGGAAACCCACGATGTCGCTCTCCTCATCCCAGATCACCAGGTCGAGGTGCTCGTCCGTGAACCAGCGGCGGTGCGGCTCATCCTTGATCTGGCGTACGTCCTTTATCTCGCGCAACATGCGGCGGCCCTCAGTTGCAGATGCCGGCCGCGGCCGGAGAGATGTCAGCTGAGACCACGTCGATCTCGAATACCGGTTCAGACCAGAGCTCGAAATCACCTTTGCCGGCAAATACCGGGCAGCTGCTGGTGTGCTGCGGCTCGTCGCTAGCGGCCTGCAGGTCCAGCTTGGAAAGATCGAGTTTCACCAGCTTCTGACCATCGTTGTGGATGGACAAGGTCATGCCGATCGAACCCTGCTCCAGGTCGAAGCTGAGGATCACATCGTCGGCCTTCGCCGCAGAGGCATCGATCCAGCCGGCGAACTTGCCGTCCTTGAAGGTGGCCGCCGCCTGCACTTTCTGTCCGGGGTAGATGGTGATCAATTGCGGCTGTACCGAGGGCGGCAGCAGATCGAAGTGCCGGTGATACTTCCCGCCGTCAGCCTGGACGAGATCCACGTCCACGTCGTGCTGGCAGGCGGCATGGGTGCAGAAGGTCCGGAAGTCCTCCGGCGGCGGTGCGGGCGCCGCAGCCACAGCTTGCGCCGCAGTCGATTTCGCAGGTTGCTGTGCACAGCCTGCCATCCACGATAGACCGGCGATGACCATGGCTAGCTTGCGCATCCTGCCCTCACTCAGTACTTGATGGTGACGTTGCGCGGCTCGGTGAAGAAGCGCATGGCCTCGAAACCGCCTTCACGGCCGACGCCGGATTGCTTCACGCCGCCCATGGGCACACGCAGGTCCCGCAGCATCCAGCAGTTGATCCAGATGAGCCCGGCCTCGAGCTTCGCCGCCAGTCTGTGACAGCGGGCCACATCCTGGCTCAGTACCGTGGCGGTGAGGCCATAAGGCGTGCCGTTGGCGAGTGCCAGGGCTTCGGTCGCGGTATCGAAGGGCGTCAGGGTCACCACCGGGCCGAAGATCTCTTCCTGGTTGGTGCGGCAATCTGGTCCGAGCCCTTCGAAGACTGTGGGTTCCAGGAACCAGCCCTCGGCACAGCGGCCGGCAAGTTTGGCGCGCTCGCCGCCGCAGAGCAGCTTGCCGCCTTCCTGTTTGGCGAGATCGATGTAGCCCAGCACTTTCTGCAGGTGCCCTTCGGATACCAGTGCGCCCTGTTGTACACCGGCCTCCAGCGGATCTCCCTGTTTCAGGGTCCTGACGCGTTCCACGAAGGCATCGCGGAACTTGGGGTAGATGCTGCGTTCTACATAGATACGCGAGCCACAGAAACAGATCTCGCCCTGGTTGGTGAAGGCGGCGCGCAGCGCCGTGTCCAGCGCCAGCTCCCAGTCGCAGTCCGCGAACACCAGCACAGGATTCTTGCCGCCCAGTTCCAGGGACAGTTTCTTGAACTTGGGCGCGGCGCGGGCAGCGATGTCGGCACCGGTCTTGGTGCCGCCGGTGAAGGACACGGCCTTCACGCCGGTGTGCTCCACGAGGCCCACGCCCACCTTCGGTCCAAGTCCGTGCACCACGTTCAACACGCCCGCCGGGAGGCCGGCCTCGGCGCAGAGTTCGCTGAAGAGGTACGCCGTCATGGGCGTGACTTCAGAAGGCTTGGCCACCACGCAGTTGCCGGCGGCCAGGGCCGGAGCGATCTTCCAGGTGAAGAGATACAGCGGAAGGTTCCAAGGGGAGATGCAGCCCACCACGCCGATGGGCGAGCGCAGGGTGTAGTTGATGGCGCCGCTCTCCATGGCATGGGATTGGCTGGCGAACTGGCTCGCCGCCGCCGCGAAGAAACGCAGGTTGGAGACGGCGCGGGGGATGTCCAGGCGTCGCGCCAGGTCCACCGGCTTGCCGTTGTCCACGCTCTCGGCGCGAGCCAGCTTCTCCAGGTCGCGCTCGATCAAGTCCGCGAGCTTCAGCAGCCAACGGCCACGCTCCTCACCGGAGAATGCGGACCAGGCGGGGAAGGCCTTGGCTGCGGCGTCCACGGCGGCGCCCACGTCTGCGCCATCGGAATCCGGGATGCGCGCGTAGACCTTGCCCGTGGCGGGCTCGTGGTCGTCCAGCCAGCCACCGGAGTGGGCCGGCTGCAGCTTGCCGCCGATGTAGTTCTTGAGCTCGATCATGCTAGAGGCTCTGGATGCGCCCGCCGTCCACCGGCAGACTCACGCCCGTTATATAGGAGGCGGCGGGGGAGGCCAGGAAGGCGATGGCAGCGGCGATCTCTTCCGGCTCCGCGATGCGGCCGAGGGGGATGAGGCCGCGGGCCTCCGCTTCGATCTCCGCCACCGAGCGGTTCTCTTTCTCGGCGCGGGCCTGGAACAGGCCCTGCATGCGTCCGGTGCGGGTGAAGCCCGGCAGCACGTTGTTGACGGTGATGCCGTCCTTGCCCAGCTCGCCGGCGAGGGTCTTGGCCCAGCTCGCCACCGCGCCGCGCACGGTGTTGGAGACGCCCAGGCCCTTGATGGGTTCCTTCACGGAAGTGGAGATCACGTTGATGATGCGGCCGTAACCCGCGCCGCGCATGGCCGGCAGCACCGCCTGTACCACGGTCTGACCGCCGATGAGGTGGCGGTTGAAGGCGGCGAGGAACTCCTCCGGTCGCGCCGTGTTGGCGGGGCCACCGGGCGGCCCGCCGGTGTTGTTCACCAGGATGTGCAGTTTGGGTGAGCGCTTCACCCAGGCATCGAGGGCGGCCTTGAGGCCCGCGGTATCGTCGAAGTCGGCGGTGAAGTAGCCGTGGCGCTGGGTGCCGCTGGCGGAGAGCTGCTGGAAGGTCTCCTTCAGGCTCTCCTCGGTACGGGCCACCAGGGTCACGTCGGCCCCGAGGTCGGCGAGGGCGCGCGCGGCGGCGGCGCCGATGCCCCTGCTGGCACCGCACACCAGGGCCCATTTGCCGTCCAGACGGAGGCTATCGAGGGTCTTATTGGTGGTCATGGACCAATGATATCAGGAGGCTCCTTCAGTCGGCGCCGGGCGCTTGTGCCTCATGGCAGTCCACGCAATACCAGCTGTCGCTGCCGTCGCCGTCCAGGCGCAGGGCCGTGAGGCGCCCGCCCCAGATGCAGCCCGTATCCAGCGGATAGACGTTGTGGCTGCTGATATCCCCCAGGGTGGACCAGTGGCCGAAAAGGAGGTGCAGGCCGGCGCTGGCCCGGCCGGGCACTTCGAACCAGGGGAGATAACCCTCCGGCTGGGTACCGGGGGCGCCCTTGGACTTGAGATCCAGGTCTCCGGCCTTGCTGCAGTAGCGCAGGCGGGTGAAGCAATTGACGATGAAGCGCAGGCGCTCCATGCCCTCGAGATCGGGGCTCCAGCGGCGCGGCTCGTCGCCGTACATGTGCCGGAAGAACTCCGGGTGCTGCGGGCCGCGCAGCACCGCTTCGAGCTCATGGGCGCAAGCCGCAGCTTGCTTTAGGTCCCATTGGGGCGGCAGGCCCGCATGCACCAGTGTGTAACCCAGTGCCGCGTCATGGTGCAGCAGGGGGCGCTGGCGCAGCCAATCCAGGTATTCATCTCGGTGTGGCGAGGACAATACCTCGTCCAGGGTATCTTTCTTGCGGAGCGTGGCGGCGCCGCTGGCCACCGCCAGGAGATGCAGGTCGTGGTTGCCCAGCACCGAGATCGCGGACTCGCCCAAGCCCCTCACGAAGCGCAGCACCCCAAGGGAGTCAGGTCCGCGGTTCACCAGGTCGCCGGCGAACCAGAGCTTGTCCTCGTCCTCGTCGAAGTGGACGCGCTCCAGGAGGCGCATCAGATCGTCATAGCAGCCCTGAAGATCACCGATCGCGAATACGGCCATCAGTTCAGCAGGCCGGGCATCGCGAGGCGGAAGGGGGCGATGGGCGCGTCGAAGGTTTCGCCCTGGTCATTCACCATCTGGTAGTCACCCTGCATGGCGCCTACCGGCGTCTCCAGTACCGCACCGCTGGAGTAGCGATAGCCCTCGCCCGGCCTGATGTGGGGGTGCTCACCCACCACGCCCTCGCCGCGCACTTCTTGCACCTTGCCGTTGGCATCGGTGATGAGCCAGTGCCGGGTCAGCAGCTTGGCCGGCACGTGGCCTTCGTTGCGGATGGTGATGGTGTAGGAGAATACGAAGCGGTTCTGGTCCGGGTCGGACTGGGCCGCTACGTAGGCCGTCTGCACGTCCACGCGGATGTCATTGTGGGATCGGTCGCTCATCTCATGCCCCTTCCAGACAGTCCATCTTACATCACACCCATGAGCAGGGCGTCACCGGCCGGAGCTAGAGCCGGGCGTAATCGGCGGCCGACAGAGTCTCGGGCCTGGCCTTGGAATCTATTCCAGCAGCAATTATCGCGGACTCATCCACGAGTCCCGTGAGCGCGTTCTTCAGGGTCTTGCGCCGGTGGCTGAAGGCCTGGGTGACGATCTGGGCATAGCGCTTGCGGTCCGGGATGGGGAAGGGCGCAGTCACGAAGGGCGTTAGCCGCACGAAGGCCGAGTCCACTTTCGGCGGCGGTCGAAACGCGCCGGGGCCGATGTTGAACAGCGGTTCGACCTTGCAGCGGGAAGCCAGCATCACCGTGAGCCGGCCGTATTCCTTGCCGCCAGGCTTGGCAGCCATGCGCTGCACCACTTCCTTCTGCAGCATGAAGTGCATGTCCTGCACGCAGTCTGCCTGGTCGAGGAAATGAAACAACAGCGGCGTCGAGATGTTATAAGGCAGGTTGCCGACGAGGCGCAGCTTGCCGCCAGCGGGGGCCAGGGGCGCGAGGATGGCCTCCAAGGCGTCACCCTGGACGATGCGCAGTTCACCCTTGCCCTTCGCCGCGGCTTCGAGATGCGGGATCACGTCCCGGTCCAGTTCGATGGCGGTGAGTTCGCCCGCCAGCTCCAGCAGCGGCAGGGTGATGGCGCCCAGGCCCGGGCCGATCTCCACCAGGCTGTCGCCGGGCTTAGGGGAGACGGCGGCAAGGATCTTCCCGATGATGCGCGGATCGTGGAGGAAGTGCTGGCCGAAGCGTTTGCGGGGTATGTGCTGCATCAGCCGCGCCGCACCATGGCGGCGGCGGCTTCGAGGGCCGCTTCCAGGCTGGCATGCTCGGCGCGGCCGGTGCCGGCCAGCTCGAGAGCCGTGCCGTGGTCCACGGAGGTGCGCAGGATGGGCAGGCCGAGGGTGATGTTCACCGCCAGGCCGAAGCCGGCGAACTTCAGTACCGGCAGGCCCTGGTCGTGGTACATGGCCAGCACTACGTCGATGCCGCCCATGCGGGCGGGATTGAAGGCGGTGTCCGCGGATACCGGCCCGGTGATGCGCATGCCTTGGGCGCGCAAGGCCTCGCAAGCCGGCTGGATCACGTCCAGCTCCTCACGGCCGAGGTGGCCGCCCTCGCCGGCATGGGGGTTGAGGCCCAGCACCAGCACATGGGGTTCGGCGATGCCGAAGTCCCGCTTCAAGCCTTCGCGCAGCACCGCCAGGGTCTGCATCAGCCCCTCACGGGTGAGGGCCGCGGGGACTTCCTTGAGGGGCAGGTGGGTGGTGGCCAGCGCCACGCGCAGTGCGCCTGCCGCCAGCACCATCACCGGATGCGGCGCCTTGCAACGCTTGGCCAGGAACTCGGTGTGGCCGGTGAAGGGGATGCCGGCGTCGTTGATCACGCCCTTGTGCACGGGCGCCGTCACCAGCGCGTCGAAACCGCCGTGCAGGCAGGCGTCGGTCCCGCGCTCCAGCATCTCGATCACGTAGGAGGCGTTGGCGGGATCGAGCTTGCCGCTCTCGCAGGCAGCGCGCAGCTTCACGGGCATCACATGCATGCGGCCGGCCGGCTGGGCCAGCGGCGAAGGATGGGGAGAGGTGTCGATGCTGAGGGGCAGCCCGAGTTCCGCGGCGCGGGCCAGCAACAGCTCCGGATCGCCCAGCACCGTGATGTCCGCGGCGTGAGCCTGCTGCGCCGAACGGATGCAGATGTCCGGCCCTATCCCCGCGGGTTCACCACTGCTGAGGGCGATGCGGGGGAGGGAGGCGGCCATCCAGGGAAACTAGATGTGATACTCGATGAAGGCGGAATCCTTGAGCTCGCTCAGCCAATGCTGGATCACTTCCTCGGACTTGCGGGCGAAGATGGCCTGGTAGGCGCGATTGCGGCGCTCCTCGTCGGTCTGGTCGGTCTGGCGGCGGCCCAGCACCTGCAGGACGTGCCAACCGAACTGGCTCTGGAACGGTTCGCTCACCTCGCCGGGCTGGGTCTTGTCCATCACGGCCTGGAATGCCGGCACCATGGTACCGGGATCCACCCAGCCGAGATCGCCGCCCGACTTCGCGGAGCCCGGGTCGTCGGAGTCGGCGGTAGCCAGCTTGGCGAAGTCGGCGCCGGCCTTGATCTGGTCATAGATGGCCTGGATCTTGGCCTTGGCCTGCTCCTCGTTGAGGATGGCGCTGGTACGGACCAGGATGTGACGCGCATGGGTCTGGGTGACCATGACCTTCTGGTCGGAGCGCTTCACCTCGATCAGCTTCACGATGTGGAAACCGTTGCCGCTCTGGATGGGATCGGAGAAGTCGCCTGGCTTCATCTGGGTGACGATGGGTGCGAACAGGGTCGGCAGCTCCGAGGCCTTGCGCCAGCCGATGTCACCGCCCTGCAGCGCGTTCTGGCCTTCCGAGTAGGCGACCGCTGCGGCCGAGAAGTCCGTGCCGGACTTGAGCTTCTGCTCGATGACGTCGACCTTCTTGCGCGCCGCCGTCACGTCGTCCGGCGTGGGATTGAGCGGCGTGGTCACCAGGATCTGCGCCACGTGGTACTGGGTCTCGTTGTCGCCGCTGCCCTGATCGGAGCGCAGCTGGTCGTCCAGCTCCTGCTGGGTGATGTGCAGGTCGTCCGCCAGCACCTGCTGTTCGAGGTTCTGGATCACGATCTGGTCGCGCAGGTCGCTGCGGAATCGGTCGTAGTCGTAGCCCTGGCCCTTGAGGAAACCCGGCAACTGGTCGAGGGTGACCTTGTTGCGCTGGGCCACGCGGGTCAGGGCCTGGTTCACCTCGTCGTCGCTCACCGAGATGCCCTTGTTCTTGGCCTGCTGCAGTTCGATGCGGGTGGTGACCATCTCGTCCAGCACCTGCTTCTGCAGCACGTCGGTGGCGGGCAGCGGGGTATGGCGCGCCTCGATCTCGTGCTCGGCGTCGGTGACGCGCGAGTCGAGCTCGCTCTTTAGGATCACCTCTTCGTTGACGATGGCGGCCACGCTGTCCAGCACCGTGCCCGGGGCCGGTGCGCGGGTGAAGCTGGTGGAGTCGGTCTCCGCGACGGGAGCGGCGGCGGACGGACCCGCAGCCGGGGGCGTACCGGCGCAGGCAGTGAGGAGTGCCAGCAAGGCGGCGGACAGGTATAGGGGCGCGTGACGCGCGCGGCAGTACGTGGCGTTCATTCGGGATTCGGCTGCTCTTCTGGCTGCAGGGGTTCTGAGAACTGGTCGTTCGCGTAGCCTAGGATATCACGTTGCAGCAGGTCCTGAAGGTGCTTGCCCACGGTGCCCAGGCCCTTCAGCTGCAGGGAGAAGAAGAACACGTTGTCGTACTTCTTGTTCGGCATCAGGAAGTGCCGGTGCGCGAGCTGGAAGTTCCAGCAGCAGGAGTCGTACTCGACGCCCCATAGCCACTCCAGCGTCTCCCTATGCACCACGTCGTAGTTCCAGCCGCCCACCCAACTCCAGGCGCCGGTCAGCGGCCAGGCATAGGACACGGTGGTCTGCTTCACGTCGTTGTTGGAATTGCCGTTGGCGTTGCGCAGGTACTCATAGCCCAGGTTCACCACCTGCTGGTAGCCGGGGTGATATTGCAGCAGCACGCTGGCCAGGTCGGTCTCGCGGGTGGTGGGGTTCCACAGCTGGCTGTAGTCCACGCCCCATACCTGGTTCACGTCGTAGAGCACGTCGCCGACCACGTCGGAGTACAGGTTCGTATCCGGCGGCGCACCGCGCTGCAGCTGCACCCGCCGATCCGCGAAGTAACGGGTCTGGCCGATGTCGGCTTCCAGCACCTGCACCCCGGTGAGGGCATCCAGGAAGCGCGTGGTGAGGGCGTAGCTCAGCTGGTTGGCGTCGGACTGGCGGTCCGCGCCGTAGAAGCGGTTGTCGCTGAACAGCTGCAGGTAGCTGAACTGGGGCTTCACCGCGTCGAATATCGGGATGTCGTTCTGGTCGCGGTAAGGGACGCGCAGGTAATACAGCCGCGGCTCCAGGGTCTGTGTGTATGACTCGCCGTCGCGGTCGAAGAACAGGCCGGTATCGATGTCGAAGATGGGCGTCTCGCGGGACTGGTGCCGGTCGTCCACGGTGTAGGTGGGCTGGTTGAACACAGGGACCACGTTCGAATCCAGGTCGTAATCCGTCATGCGCCAGGCGATGGTCGGCGTGAAGTAGCCGGAGGCGCCGGTTAATGGGAAGCTCACCGCGGGCTTGACGTCGCTGCGCTTCGCGCCGATGCGCTCATCGCGCTGGAAACGCACGAACTCGGCGTACAGGTTGTATTGGGGGCCAGTGAAGTCGGTGTTGTTGCTCCAGTCCAGCACCATCTGCGGCAGGCGCCGGTAGGAGAACCGCGGCCGCGCGATGAACGGATCGATGATCTGGAAGTCCTCCAACTGGCTCATGAACATCCAGTCCGCTTCGTCATCGTAGGTGTACTGGATGTGCCGCGCCAACTGGCTGACCGAGGGGATGCTGATGTCGCTGCCCAGGTCCCGGAAGAAGCGGTCGTCGGACACCCACTGGTACTCGGTGTCCAGGGTGTTGAAGTCATTGAAGTGGCCGGTGTCGCGGAACATGAACTGGCTGCGCTCCCGGTCCGCCACCTGGTCGTGGGGCAGGTAGTCGCCGAAGATGTAGCCCTGGTTGTAGTCGCTCAGCCAGCGGAACTCCGCGCCGTTCTCCACGCCGCGCTTGGTGATGACGCGCGGGAACAGCATCAGGTCATAGTTCTCGGCCAGGTTGAAGTAATAGGGCGCGCTGACCTCGAAGCCGTTGATCACATCGAAGCTGAAGGTGGAACCGATGAAGCCGG
>DASXYJ010000162.1:0-5641 GCA_036502565.1 Gammaproteobacteria bacterium | reverse complement strand
ATGCCCGGCGATGCTCACCCGGCACACGTCGCCATGGAACTTACGCTCGGCGCTGAAGGTCCCGCCGTGGGCACGCGCCAGCGCGTCCACGAACCACCAACCGGCGTTGTGACGGGTCATAACGTAATCGGCCCCGGGATTGCCGAGGCCGACCACGATCTGGAATGAAGCTGCCAAGGGAGACGGAACGGAAGTATGGGCGGCGCCCCGCGGGGCGCCGCCGCATGCTCGTTACTTCTTGCCCTTGTCGGCGGCCGGAGCCTTGGCGCCGGCAGCTGCCGGAGCCTTGGCATCGCCCGCCTTCGCGTCGCCAGCCGCAGGAGCGGCGGCAGCGCCTTCGGCCGGCGCAGCAGCGCCCTCCGCAGGAGCCGCGGCGGCGGCAGTCTCTTCCTCCACCTCGACACGCGGGTGGTGGACCGAGACCACGGGCAGGTTGTGCTCTTCGCCGTAGGCCAGCTGCACCACGCGCACGCCTTCCGGAAGCTTGAGGTCCGAGAGGTGCAAGGCATGGTTGAGCTCGAGGTTGAGCACGTCCACTTCGATGAACTCGGGGAGGTAGCGCGGCAAGCACGCGATCTCCACTTCGATCATGTTGTGCGAGACCACGCCGCCCTGGGTCTTGACGCCCACGGCTTCCTTCTCGTTCTTGAAGTGCAGCGGCACATGCACGCGGATCTCGACGTCGTCCTTAACGCGCAGGAAATCCAGGTGCATGATGACCGGCTTGGCGGGGTGCCGCTGCAGGTCCTTGATGATCGCCTGGTGCTCTTCCTTGCCCACCTTGATCTTCAGGATGTGCGAATAGAACGCCTCATGCGAGAGGCTGTTCTGCACTTCGTTGTGGTTGAAGCTGAGCTGCACCGCGCCCTCACCAGCGCCGTACAGGATGCCCGGAACGCGGCCCAGACGACGCAGGCGGCGGCTCGCACCTTTCCCCTGGTCGTTTCTGAGCTCAGCGTTCAGATTGAAGCTGATAGCCATTTCGAATACTCCATTTACCTACAGTTGCAAAATGCCGGACCCGCGACCAAGGCCGGCTACTAGACCGCCCGGGCCTCAGCCCAGGTGGAAACTCAATCCACGTACAGCGAGGAGACCGACTCCTCGTCACTCACTCGGCGCATGGTCTCCGCCAGGAGCTCCGCGATGCTCAACTGGCGGATGCGCTTGCAATCCTCGGCGCCGTTCCGCAGCGGGATGGTATCCGTCACCACCAGCTCGTCCAGCACCGAGCCCTCGATGTTCGCCACCGCCTTGCCCGACAGCACCGGATGGGTGATGTAGGCCAGCACCTTGGCGGCGCCCTGTTCCTTCAGGGCCTTGGCGGCTATGCACAGGGTGCCCGCCGTATCCACCAAGTCGTCGACGATGATGCAGGTCTTGCCCTGCACCTCGCCGATGATGTTCATCACCTGCGCCTCGTTGGGACGCGGACGGCGCTTGTCGATGATCGCCAGGTCCGCATCGTCCAGGCGCTTGGCGAGTGCTCTCGCCCGCACCACGCCACCCACGTCCGGCGACACCACGATCACGTCGTCGAACTTCTGTTTCCACACGTCGCCCAGCAACACCGGCGACGCATACACGTTGTCCACGGGGATGTCGAAGAACCCCTGGATCTGGTCGGCGTGCAGGTCCACCGTCAACACCCGGTTCACGCCGGCGGAGACCATCAGGTTCGCCACCAGCTTGGCGGTGATGGGCACCCGCGCCGCGCGCTGGCGCCGGTCCTGCCGCGCATAACCGAAATACGGCACCACCGCCGTGACGCGCCCGGCGCTCGCGCGCCTGAGGGCGTCCGCCATCACCAGCAACTCCATGAGGTTGTCGTTGGTGGGCGGGCAGGTGGACTGCACGATGAAGACGTCGCGCCCGCGCACGTTCTCCATCAATTCGATCGCGACCTCGCCGTCGCTGAACTTGTTGACCTGGGCCTTGCCGAGCGGCAACGTCAGGCGCGCGGCGATCTTGTGCGCCAGCTGCGGGTTGGCGTTGCCCGCGAACACCATCATCTTGCCTGTGGCCACGGTCCCCTCGCTTTGCTCGTGGTCAACCGATCGAACTCAAGCTTCAAAAATCTTGGCTGGGGCGCCAGGGATCGAACCTGGGAATGGCGGGATCAAAACCCGCTGCCTTACCGCTTGGCTACGCCCCAAGTAATCCTTCCGCCTCCGACCGTGCCTGCAACGGCGAGCGGTTACAGCCCCGGGCGACGAAACCGCGCCACCCATCTGGCAGCGCTGCGTAGACGCGCCTGGCTTCGGTCTCCTCCACGAACGCCGCGAACACGCAGGCGCCGGAGCCGGTGAGACGGGCCGGGGCATGCCGCCCCAACCAATCCAGCGCTTCGGATACCTCGGGATAGCGGGAACGCACCACCGGTTCGAAGTCGTTCCGGGTCTCCCCGGAGCGAAGGGGCGCTATTGTGATTGGAGCGGAATTTCGTGTCAATTCAGGGGCCTGGAAGATTTCCCGGGTCGCCACCCGGCAGGCCGGTTCCAGCACCAGATACCAGGGTTCCGGGAGTTCCATAGGGGTCAATATCTCCCCTATCCCCTCGCCCCAGGCCGCCTGGCCCCCTATGAAAACCGGCACATCCGCCCCCAGTTCCAGCCCCAGGGCCATGAGCCGTGTCGTACCAAGGCGGGTGCCCCACAGCCGGTCCAGGGCCACCAGGGTGGTGGCCGCATCGGAGCTGCCGCCCCCCAATCCCGCCTGCAGGGGGAGCATTTTGCGCAACTTTATGGCCGCCCCCCGGGGGGTGCCGCTGCGTTCCTGGAGGAGCCTGGCCGCCCGTACACAGAGGTCGGAGTCCGCCGGCACCTCCGTAGGGCCCTCCGCGCGCAGGATCTTGCCGTCGTCCCGCAGCTCGAACTCCAGTTCATCGCAGCGATCCAGGAACTGGAACGCCGTCTGCAACAGGTGGTAGCCATCGGCGCGGCGGCCGGTGATATGCAGGAAGAGATTGAGCTTGGCCGGCGCCGGCCAGGCGGCGCTGTTCACGGCGTCTTGGCGGGCAGCGTCCAGTCGCTCACCGCCAGCTTGATGCGTACCTGGTCCCGCACCAGGGTGAGGCGCGTCGGCAGACTGTAGCCGTCCACTTCCGCGTACTCCTGGTATTCCACGTGCCAGCCGTATTGGTCCAGGCTCACCAGTTCGCCCTGGGCATCGGTGGTCTTGGTGAAATCATCGGTGGGATCCGGCCGTCCCAGCACCCAATAGCGCAGGCTGAACACCGGCAGGGGTTGGTGCAGGCGTCGCCCCAAGTCATCTTCGGGATCGGTGGTGACGAAGTCGTCGCCGCGGGAGGTCTTCACGTGCAATGCGCGGGCATCGCCCTCGATGTGCACGGCGCCCGCGCCCAGAGGGCCGCGGAAGTCCAGGCTGCATTCATCGCCCTGCTGCTTCCAGTCCAGGGAACCGCTGCCGCTGTCCTTGCCGTCTGCGAAGCCCGCGCGCCCGCTCAACTGCCATCCCTGCAGGGTGGTGAGCTGGGCCAGATGCGCCTGCCACGCGCCCTCGTCGCCGTTGCCGGTGGGCACACGCCCCTGCAGCGTGCTGCAAGCACCCAGCAGCAGGGCCACGCCTACGGCGGTGAGTCGCGGGAACATCTTCATGGTTTGAACCGGGCGGCGAGCGCCTTGAGCGAGGCATTGTCCGGATCGGCGGTAGTGGCCTTGAGCCACAACACCCGGGCCGCGTCCTGATCGCCCACCGCCAGCATCACTTCGATGAGATGCGCGGCGATCTCGGGATCGGGCTGCACCGCATAAGCCTTGTGCAGATAGTCGAGGGCCTGGGTCTCGTCGCCGAGACGATGATCCACCCAGCCCATACTGTCCATGATGGCCGGATCGTTCGGCTGCAACGACAAGGCGTGCTGGATGTAACCGCGGGCTTCGCCATAGCGCGTGGTATGCAAGGTGAGGGTATAACCCAGCGCGTTGAGCGCGTCGGCGTCGTCCGGCGCGCGCTTCAGGATGTTGGCGAGGTCGTTCTCCGCGGCACCCGCGTCACCGTCCTGTTCCAGCACCAGGGCCCTGGCATAGAGCAGGTCCTGGTCGTCCGGCGCGGAATCCAGGGCCGCGTTGTAGACGTCGAGTGCCCGCTTCGACTGGCCGAGGTCGCTGAACACCTGGCCTTCCGCGAGGCGCAGGTCCACGGCGGCCTGCGGGTCATCTGCCACCAGGTCATCGAAGAACTCTCCCGCCGCCGTGAGCTCGCCGCTCTTCACCAGACTGCGGCCGATGCCGGCCTGGGCTGCGATCCAGCGGTCACCATCATCCACGCGCCGGTACCAGTCCAAGGCCTCGGGATACTTGGCCTCGGTCTCGGCGATGCTGCCCAAGAAGTAGCTGGCGTCGTCGCCACGGCGGCCGGTCTTGAGGAGGCGCACCAGGTAAGCGCGTGCTGCCGGCAAGTCCTTCTCCTGCAGCGTCATGAGGCCGAGGGTGTACAGGGCATCGGCGTTGTCCGGGTGGGCTTTCAGCACCGCCTCGAACTCCTGCTTGGACTCCGCGTCGTGCTTGGCTTCCGAGAGCAGGGCTGCATAGGCCAAGTCCAGGGACACATCGTCACCGGCGGTCTTCACCCGTGCCTGCAGGAGCGGCAGTGCCTCCTGCGGCCTGCCCTGCGCCACCAGCGCACGGGCCAGCAGCACCAGGGGATCCTCGCCGTGAGGGTCCAGGGCCAGGGTGGCGCGAGCCTGTTGCTCCGCCAACGCGTAGTCCTTGTAGTTCATGGCCGCGTGGGCCAGTGCGTAATGCGCATCCGCGGACTTCGGGTTGGCTTCCACGATCGTCTTCAGCACCGGCAAGCCCTGGGCCGCATCCGCCTCCTGCTCCAGGAGCCGCGCCGCCACCATGTAGTTGCGGTCCACGCCCGCCTTCACCAGGCCTGAGAAATCCAGGGCCGCGCTGGCGCTGTCACCCTGGCGCGCCTCCACCACGGCGGTGAGGTGCACGGCATCCGCGCTCTGGGGTGCCAGCGACTGCCAGAGCTGCGCCAGCGCCAGTGCATCGGTGAAATCGCCGTCACCGTAGGCGAGCAACGCCGCATGGGATGCGAGGGTCGGGTCGCGGGAGAGCCTGGCCGCCGCCAGGTATTCCTGCACCGAGGTCCGGGTGTCGCCACGGCCGCTGGCGAGCTCGCCCATGAACACGTGATAGGCGACCTCCTGATCCGGGTCGCTGAAGGGATGCGGCGCGGCGGCAGGTACCGCGGCCTGCTGCATGTGAGGCGCGGCGGCACAGCCTGCGAGCAGCAGGCAGCAAGATATGAGGAGATGGCGACGTGTCATGGCGGGAGTTTGGGCTTCGAGACTCAAACTATATCCGATTCGCCGAGGCCCCGCCGTCACGGCTTGTCATGTGCGGGTATTTACCGGAAAATCCGCGTCTAAACCCCGGCCTGGCCCATGCCGTTCTTCACCCTCGGAATCAGTCATCACACCGCCCCGGTCGCCGTGCGTGAGCTCATGAGCTTCACGCCGGAGCAGATACCGGCGAGCCTGCGCGCCATCACCGCGCTGCCGGGGGTGAACGAGGCCGTGATCCTCTCCACCTGCAACCGCACCGAGATCTACGCGGAGCTGGACGGCAACGCCGGCGCCGCCCTGGCCGCCTGGCTCGCGACGGAACGC
>DASXYJ010000161.1:0-3130 GCA_036502565.1 Gammaproteobacteria bacterium | reverse complement strand
CGCAGCAGATCGCAGATTCGCTGCGGGTGCTGGTGCTGGATGGGCGCCGGCGGATCGATGCGGAACTCGCCACGCGCTACCAGAAGTTCCTCGACCTCTGCGGGACCTACCTGAACGACAAGCCGCCGGCGCCGGTGCCGGAAGAAGCCCGGCAGCATGCGCTGCTGTCCCAGGATGCGGCGAGCCGCAACGACACGCAGAAGGCGCTGGAGGAGTCCGACAAGACCATCGATGCCGCGCCCTGTTGGGCGCAAGGCCGTTACCAGGGTGCGCTGCTGGAAGCCCAGGTGGGGTACTACCCCGTGGCGGTGCAGAACATGAAGAAGTACCTGCTGCTCGATCCCGAAGCGCTCAACGCCCAGGCGGCGCGCGACCAGATCCTGATCTGGAACGGCAGGATGGGAGTCGAGTAGCTCGGGGTTTCGTCTCTTGAAAACCGCGCCTGCCCCCCCGAGCGACGGGCGGGGAACTAGCACCCGTTAACAGGCGATGAAAAGGAATTCGAGAGGCGCTTGAACTCGATCTCGATGACCATGGGGTCGCCATCGGACTTCAGGGGAAGCTTCAGATCGATGGTGCCCGGTTCGGGCGACGCCCCGGTGATGGTGAAGGAAGCGATGTCCAGCGGCATGGCGGTCCACTGACCTGCCGGGGACGCCCAGTGTGTGTCCACGCTCTGATCACCGACCCATCTCGCCGGGTCCGACGGCAGCGAGCTGAGATGCGCGCTGTCATCCATCTTTCCCTCTGTCGGCTTGACAGCCTGCCCGCCGTCGGCTGCCTTCACAGACCACTGCCCCGTCTTGTCCGGCGCAAGCTGCTGATAGCTCCCATGGTCCAGTGAGTATTCGATCTTGCCGTCCAAGGGTTCCACAGTGCGCCCACGGGAACTCCCGATCCCGATCGTCAGGTAGACGATGAAAGTGCCGCGCGGGGCATCTTCAGCATGGCTCATGCTGACGTTGACCCGAAGGCCATGTTCATACACCGCGCTTCCGCCTGGAGACTTGGCCATGCCTAGACAACCGACAGAGGCGGGTTCCGAGAACCCCACTATCGGCGGAGTCACGGATGTGGGTTGGTAATAGACCTGGTGCACAGGCACGCACGCCCCAAGCAACAAGCTCGATACCAGTGCTGTAACGCGGCGAGCGTTCATGCCCCCTCTCTCAGGGAGCCCGGGTGAGGGTCACGCCGTGGGAAGCCAGGAGCGCGGCGAAGGCCGGCGTCTTGTAGAGAGGCCGCCATACCGGGTCGATGGCGACCAGGGCCGCGTGGGCGCCGAGCGGTGCGTCCAGCGACTTGGCCAGCAGGTCCACTGCCTCCTGCTGCTTCCCGCTCCAGGCCAGCACCACGGCCGCCGCCTGCGAATAGTGCCCATCGTTCTGGGTCCAATGATCCACCGGCTTGGCGAGATCCTTGAGCATCGGCCCCAGGGTATCGAGCGCGGCCGCATCGCCGCCGAACGCCTGGAGCAGGGCCAGGTTCACGGTATAGAGCGGCGGGTCGCCGGCGTCGTGGATGAGCTTGGCGAACTCGGGCCCATGCAGCTTGGCGAGGGCGGCGGCGTCCTGATCCTTGCCTAGGAGCCGCATGGACTCGGCCATGAACGGCACCTCACAGATGGACGAGACGCTGGGTTGCGCAAAAATGAAGACCTCATCCGGGCAGGCGCCTGGCGTCCGGAAGGTCACCGAGCCCAAGGCCTTGAGGACTTCGGCGTGCTTGCCCGAGAAATGCGCTGCCTCGAAACGCGCCAGCGCGAGAGGCGCCCAGTCGGCCCGTGTGTTGAACTGTTCGAAATCGCCGTCCACGACTTGGGCGAACCGACCGACATCACCGCTCTCGCTGAATTCGACCTGGGCCCGATCCAGCCGCAACATGGGCAGCAGCGGCCAGCGGTCCACCATGCTGTCGAGATAACTTTTGGTGCCGGCATAGTCGCGCAGTGCGAGGCCCATCTTGGCAGCATGGTGCGCGGCGAGGAAATTGTAGGGATCCAAGTTGGCGGCGGCCTGGTACTCGCGACGCGCCTCTTCAGGGTGGTCGTTCCCCAGCAGGACGTAGCCCTGCAGCATGTGCGCATTGAAGCTGTTGGCAAGGGCCTCCGCCACCGGCTTCAAGGTCCGCTCGGCGGCCCCAGCGTCGCCGTCGATCTGGTAGAGGCTTGCGGCACGCGCCATGGCGGCCTCGGGCAGACCGGGCACCCTCTTCTCCGCCGCGGCGATCTCCTGGGTAACGACCGGCTTCGGATCCGCGAGCCCGGGGTCCGGGTTCACGGCTTCGAAGTAGGCGATGTAGGCGTGCGCCTGGGCAAAACCGGGATCCAGCTTCACGGCGGCGCGCAGCATCTGCATGCCGTGGGTGTAGTCGCTGTCCACGTAGGTGAGCATGCCGCGGCGGAAGAGCTGCAGGGCGCCCGCGTCCTTGGTGGTGGGATAGCCCGGGGCGAAATAGTGGTCCAGCACCCCCAAGAAATGCACCCGCTGAGCGACTGACGAGGCGATGGATATCTGGATGTCCACCGGGTCGGCCTTAGTGGAATACCAGCGCCTGGTCGAATCGAGGGTGACGCCATCGGCGGCGGAGATCAGTTCCGAATATACCTCGTAGTATGGTTGCGCGGGATCACGGCGTACCGAACCCCGGATCACCAGCGTGGCGCCGGTGGCCTTGGCGATGGCGGCGATGGGTGACTTGGCGTCCGACAGTACCGACGAGGAATCCTTCGCTATCAGGCGCACCCCGATGTTGGACATGCCAGTGTCGAGCTCATCCGCCAGACCCTGCATGAAACTCCCATCCACGGTGCCGGAAGCGTCGAACGGCAGGATGGCGACAGCCTGGGCCACGCTGGACTCCGCCACTTCCCCGTCGCCCAGCTGGCCATTGAGGTGCCACAGGTAGATGCCCGACAGGGTCACCAACGCCACCGCCGGACCGGCCACCATGGGCGCGATGCGCCAGCGCAGGCGCTGCCAGCTGGACTGCCGCTCCAGGTCCTCCGCTATCGGCTTGATGAACAGCCAGCCGAACACCAGAGCTAGCGGGAAGCCCAAGGCCAGGATGGCGATGACGTAGCGGACTTCGCCGCGGCTGAGGCCGATGTCGGGGAATACCGCGTTGGCGA
>DASXYJ010000160.1:0-13872 GCA_036502565.1 Gammaproteobacteria bacterium | reverse complement strand
AGCCGATGGAGAAACCATCGAAGTGCTCCAGGAACTCGTCCGCCAGCAGGGCGTTGGAGGGCAGCTCGCACATCATGATGACCTTGAGGCCGTGCTCGCCGCGCTTCAGGCCGTTGGCCGCCAGGATCTCGATGACCTTCTTGGCCTCATCCACGGTGCGCACGAAGGGGATCATGACCTGCACATTGGTGAGGCCCATCTCCTCGCGCACCTTCTTCAGGGCGCGGCACTCCAGTTCGAAGCACTCCCGGAAACTCGGGTCGATGTAGCGGGAAGCGCCGCGGAACCCCAGCATGGGGTTCTCCTCGTGGGGCTCGTACTGGCGTCCGCCCACCAGGTTCGCGTACTCGTTGGACTTGAAGTCCGAGGTGCGCACGATCACCGGCTCCGGCGCGAAGGCCGCGGCGATGGTGGCGATGCCTTCCGCCAGGCGCTCCACGTAGAAGCTCACCGGGTCCTGGTAGCCCGCCATGCGCGTCGCGATCTCGCGCTTCACGTCGGAGGGCTGGGCTCCGTAGTTAATGAGCGCCTTGGGGTGCACGCCGATCATGCGGTTGATGATGAACTCCAGGCGCGCCAGGCCCACGCCCTTGTGGGGCAGGCCGGCGAAGTCGAAGGCCCGCTCCGGCGTGCCCACGTTCATCATGATCTTGAGCGGCGCCTCCGGCATCTTGGCCAGGCTGATCTCGCGGCGCTCGAAGGCCAGCTTGCCCTGGTAGATGAAGCCGGTATCGCCCTCGGCGCAGGACACGGTGACCGGGTCGCCGTCTTTTATCTTCTTGGTCGCATCACCGCAGCCCACCACGGCGGGGATGCCGAGTTCGCGGGCGATGATGGCGGCGTGGCAGGTGCGTCCGCCGCGGTTGGTGACGATGGCGGAGGCGCGCTTCATCACCGGTTCCCAGTCCGGGTCGGTCATGTCCGTCACCAGCACGTCGCCGGGCTGGATGCGGTTCATCTCGTGCAGGTCCTTCACCACCTTGGCGGTGCCGGCACCGATCTTCTGACCGATGCTGCGGCCTTCCGCCAGCACCGGGCCCTTGGCCTTGAGCTCGTAGCGCTCGATGTTCTGGCTGCGGCGGCTCTTCACCGTCTCGGGGCGGGCCTGCAGGATGTAGATCCTGCCGTCGTGCCCATCCTTGGCCCACTCGATGTCCATGGGCCGCTGGTAGTGCTTCTCGATGACCAGCGCCTGCTTGGCCAGCTCGAGCACGTCCGCGTCGCTGATGCAGAAGCGGCTGCGCTGCTCGGCGTGCACGTCGATGGTCTGGACGGCTTTGCCGCCGCCTTCGCCGTACACCATCATGATGGCCTTGCTGCCCAGGTTACGGCGCACGATGGGCGCCTTGCCCTGGCGGAGCGCCGGCTTGTACACGTAGAACTCGTCCGGGTTCACCGCACCCTGCACCACGGTCTCGCCCAGGCCGTAAGAAGCGGTGATGAACACCACGTCGTTGAAGCCGGACTCGGTGTCCATGGTGAACATCACGCCGCTGGCGCCGAGATCGCTGCGCGCCATGCGCTGGATGCCGGCGGAGAGCGCCACCTCGGCGTGCTCGAAGCCGTGATGCACGCGGTAGGAGATGGCCCGGTCGTTGAACAACGAGGCGAATACCAGCTTGACGGCCTTGATCACCTCGTCGGCGCCGCGCACGTTGAGGAAGGTCTCCTGCTGGCCCGCGAAGGAGGCATCCGGCAGGTCCTCGGCGGTCGCCGAGGAGCGCACCGCCACTGAGGCATCCTTGCCGCCGGAGAGGGCCGCGTAGCCCTCGCGGATGGATTTCTCCAGTGCGGCGGGGAAGGGGGTCTCCATCAGCCATTGGCGGATGCGCGCACCGGTCTCGGCCAGGGTCGTAACGTCGTCGATGTCCAGTTGGGACAGCTCGCGGTTCACGCGTTCGGCCAGGCCCTCATGCGCCAGGAACTCGCGATACGCGTCGGCGCTGGTGGCGAAGCCGCCGGGCACCGAGACACCCAACTTGGCCAGATGGCTGATCATCTCGCCTAGGGAGGCGTTCTTGCCGCCCACCTTGTCCACATCGCCCATGCCGAGCTTTTCGAAACTGATGACGTAGCGTGAATCCACGGTCTTCCCCAGGCTGAGATTCCATTATTATACCGGCACGGCCCGCCCGCCCAAGTTGACGCCGGGGGGTGCGGTGCCGGTCACTCACGGGAGACTTTAGGGCAATGCAGAACCGCCGCACGGTGTTCTTCGTCTCGGACCGCACCGGCATCACCGCCGAGGCGCTGGGCCGCAGCCTGATGAGTCAGTTCGACGGCGCCGGCGTGACCCAGGTCACCCTGCCGTTCATCGATACCCTGGACAAGGCCAAGGCGGCGGTGGAGCGCATCAATGCCGCGGCCAAGGACGACGGGGCCCGGCCCTTGGTGTTCAGCACCCTGGTGCAGGACGACCTGCGGGCCGCCTTCCACGCCAGCCAAGCCCTGTGCCTGGACTTCTTCGACGCCTTCATCGGCCCGCTGGAGCGGGAGCTGGGGGTGAAGTCCTCCCACACCGCCGGCAAGGCCCACGCCAATGCCGACGACGCGGCCTACCTGACCCGCATCGAGGCGGTGAACTTCGCCCTGGCCAACGACGACGGCGTGACCACGCGTCACTACCCGGAGGCGGACGTGGTGCTGGTGGGGGTGTCGCGCTCCGGCAAGACGCCCACCTGTCTCTACCTGGCGCTGCAATATGGCATCTCCGCCGCGAACTATCCGCTCACGGAGGAGGACATGGACCGGGGTCGGCTGCCGGATGCGCTGCTGCCCCACAAGGCCAAGCTCTATGGCCTCACCATCGAACCCCAGCGCCTGCAGCAGATCCGCCAGGAACGCCGCCCGGACAGCCGCTACGCCTCCCAGGACCAGGTTAGCTACGAGGTGCAGAAGGCGGAGAACCTGTTCCGCAACGCTGGCATCCCATTCATCAATACCACGCACCCTTCTATTGAAGAGATCGCTACCACGATTCTTCATCAGTCAGGATTGAAGCGTCGGTATTAAGTGACCTGCGTGGGCTGCTTGAGCCCCGTCCGTTCTTCCAATCGCGCGATGCTATGCGCCGCCTTCGAGAGCGAGGCGAGGGCTGCCTTCGCCGTCTGTCCCTGCTTCGTGACATCCGTCTCGTGCCGCTCCAGGTACACACGCAGTGTGGCACCACGGGTGCCGGTGCCCGAGAGCCGGAATACCATGCGGGCGCCATCCGCGGCGAAGATGCGCAGGCCCTGGCTCTTGCTCACGCTGCCATCGATGGGGTCTTCATAGGTGAAGCTGTCGGCGGAAGCGATGCTCACGCCTTCCGCGCTGCGGCCCGCCAGCGTCGGCAAGCTCGCCTGCAACTCTTTCATGAGCCCCGCCGCCTGCTCCGCATCTGGGATGTCGTAGTCTTCCCGTTGGAAGAAGTCGCGGCCGTAGTCCGCCCAGTGCGCCTTCAGTATCGCCGGCAACGGTTCGCCCCGCGCCGCCAGCAAGTCCAGCCAGAACAGCACCGCCCACAGCCCGTCCTTCTCGCGGCAGTGCACGCTGCTGGTGCCGAAGCTCTCCTCGCCGCAGAGCGTCACCTTGCCCGCATCCAGCAGGTTGCAGAAGAAGCGCCAGCCGGTCGGCGTCTCGTAGCAGGGCACGCCCAGTCGCTGCGCCACCCGATCCACGGCGCGGCTGGTGGGCATCGAGCGGGCCAGGCCCGCGAGTCCGGTCTTGTATCCGGGGATCAGTTCCGCGTTCGCCGCCAGCACCGCCAGGCTGTCGCCCGGAGACACCACCAGCCCCGGCCCCAGGATCATGTTGCGGTCGCCATCCCCATCGGATGCTGCGCCGAAGTCCGGCGCGTCATCTCCCTCGAAGAGCCGCACGAAGTCGGCGGCATCGTGGGGATTGGGATCCGGATGCCCGCCGCCGAAATCCTGCAAGGGCTTGCCATGCAGCACCGTGCCTGCCAGCGCACCCAGTTGCTTCTCGAATATCTCCGTCGCGTAAGGTCCCGTGACTGCGTTCATTGCATCGAAGCGCATGCGGAAGTTTCCGCTCTTCAGCAGCGCGCGCATGCGCTCGAAGTCGAAGCAGTCTTGCATCACCCGGGCGTAGTGGGCCACTGGGTCCACCACTTCCACCTGCATGCCGGCGAAGGCCTGCGTGGAGACGCGAGATAGATCTACCGAGCTCGCTTCCGGCGCGATGAAGAATCGATCGAGGGTGCGGCTGCGGGCGTAGATCGCTTCCGTCAGGGTCTCGGACGCCTGTCCGCCGTTGTCGATGTTGAACTTCACGCCGAAGTCGCCATCCGGTCCGCCGGGATTGTGGCTGGCGGTCAGGATGAAGCCGCCCGCCGCCTGCACCGCAGGGATCAGCAGCGAAGCCGCGGGCGTGGAGAGCAGCCCGTCGCGTCCCACCACGCAGCGCTTCACGCCATTGGCGGCGGCCATGCGCAGCAGCACATGGATCGCTTCACGGTTCCAGTAGCGACCGTCGCCGCCGATCACCAGCGTCGCGCCGTGCAAGCGCGGCCAGCAGTCGAACACCGACTGCAAGAAGTTCTCGAGATAGCGCGGCTCGCGGAAACGCGCCACGGGCTTGCGCAGTCCGGCGGTGCCGGGGCGCTGGTCTTCGAAGGGGGAGGTGGGAGTCGCGGGAAAGGACATCATGCGCCCTGCGCACCGGGTTGCCAAGCTTGGGGTACTTGACCCCTATGATATAGTCCTTGGCATGTTCGTCGAAACCATAGAGCAACGCGTACGCCTGGTCCGGCCCCGCAGTTTCGCGGGCCTGATGACGCTCTACGAGAGCAACCATGGGCGCCTCAAGCAGCTCCTGGGCGATCTCAAGCGCGTCCCGGAGCGCTGCGTGTCCACCAGCGCCACCGACCTCAGCCTGCACGTGTTCGTGCAGGAGCGTTCGCCCTATACCACCGTCATGCAGATGACATACTGGTTCGACTCCCCGGAAGGCGCCCAGCCCGACCCCGACCTCACGGTACGGATCTACCACGACGCGCGCCTGGTGGAGGCGGTGGACTGCGCCGGCAACCCGCGCCACGCCGCCCTGCAGGCCCTGTGGCGGCCCGCCCGCGGCGAGCTGGAGCAGCGCTGGAACCTGAACATCATGCTCAACAAGTGGCTGGAGTTCTGCCTGGACCACCACCACGTCTTTTCGCACACGTCGCATCCCTTCACCCGTCGCTGAATATCCACCGGCCGTCGTCGGATAGGGCCCGGCGGCCTCCCGTTATGGCAAGATGATGCGCGTCCGGCCCGACCCGGGCCGTCACCACCGCGCGGAGTACCGCAGCCCGTGTCCCCCTTCAAGAAAGCCCCGGTCGAAGCGCCGCAGGCTCCCAACGCCGAGATCTCCCATCACTCCCTGGTGCAGCTGTTCCAGGAGCGCAACACGCTCAAGCGCAAGCTGGACGATGCCGAGACGGAGCGCGCGGTGCTACGCGCCGACGTGGTGGACCTGGGCAAGCGCGCCGAGGAGGCCACCCGTCAACTGGCCGGCCTCGAGAAGATGCTCATGGACCCGGAGAAGGGGCAGAACGCCATCCTCTACTACCGCATGCGCGCGGTATGGGACCTTTGCCGCAACCAGATACGCAATATCGCGGACGAGCTCACCGGCCGCCAGGACCAGGTGGAGCGCAAGCGCTACACCGAGGCCTACGAGCAGCAGCGCGCCGCGCAGATCAAGGATACCCAGCGCCTCATCGAGATCCTGGACCGTGATCGCCAGGCCCTGACGGCCGACATCGCCCGCATGGAAGCGCAGATCCCCGAGCTCAAGCGCTTCTGGCACAAGAAGAAGCGCGAGCGGGTGATGGAGGAGATCGAGGAGGCCATGACCAAGTTCGGCCCCATCGACAAGCGCCGCATGGAGCTGGTCAAGAAGCTGGATGGGATCAAGAAGGCGCCGCTGCCCACTTACCTCGGCATCGGCGTGCCGGCGCGCCGCGCCATCAACGTGGCCATGATCGCCATGGCCCAGTACCTGTACCTGCACTTCACCGAGCATGAGATCGCCGCGATGGCGCGCAGCGCCGGCCTCAAGCCCGTGATGGACGTCAACTTCGGCGGCGCCAACGAATGCCTGAAGATCGGCGCGCAGATGTGGGAAGTGGTGATGAAGCTCCGGGCCGACACCCTCAGGCCCGAGAAGCTCAAGCACCGCGCCGAGTACCTGCGTCAGAAGCTCACTTATGCCAGCGACCAGGACTCGGTCCCAGAGCCCCATTCACTGGATTACCTGTTACCGGCCGCCGCCAACTCCGCCGCGCTCGACACCACCGTCACTGCGATCCCGGTCAACGTGCTCAACCTGAACTACTGGGACCTCGAGAACCTGCTGCTCAAGCCGACCGAAAAGGCAGAACAGGCACCCGCAGTCAGGGGCGTCGGCGCGGGCGACTGAGCCGGGCGCCTCAGTGCGCCCGGGGCTCCCTCCAGCTCTCTCCATCCTCTAGGCTTCCCCGGTACCCATCACCGCGGCGCCCTTGCGCGTGCGGCGCTGCTTGGCGGCCGCCAGCACCTGCGCCGACCACAGTCCCAGGTCGTCCAGCAGGATGTAGATGGTCGGCAGCACCAGCAGGCTGATGACCGTGGAGAAGGCCAGTCCGCCGATGATGGCGCGGGCCATCGGGAAGTAGGGCGGGCCGTTGCCGCCGATGGTGGTGTTGCCGATGGCCAGCGGCACCAGGCCCAGGATGGTGGTGGACATGGTCATGAGGATGGGGCGCAGCCGGTGGGTGGCGCCTTCCACCACCGCCGAGTAGCGCGACTGGCCGGCGCGCCGCAGCTGGTTGATGTGGTCGATCATCACGATGCCGTTGTTCACCACCACGCCCATCAGGATCAGGATGCCGATCATGGCCATGATGCCGAAGCTGGTGCCGGTGATCAGGAAGAACCAGAACACCCCGAAGATCGAGAACACGATGCCCGAGAGGATCGCCGCCGGGTGCAGCAGCGACTCGAACAGCGCCGCCATCACGATGTAGATCATCAGCGCCGCCAGCATCATGTTGGTGACCATGGTCTGGGTATCGGCGTCGTCTTCCTGCACGCCCTGGCCGAAGGACCACTGGTAGCCTGGCGGCATGTTGATGCTGTCCATCACGGACTTGATCTTGGGGCGCAGCTCGTCGAAGGTCACCTTCGGCGAGAGGTCGATGGTCACGCCCAGCGAGGCCGCGCGGTTCACGTGCTGGATGCTGGTGGGGCCTTCCGCGATGCTGAAGTCCGCCACCGAGTCCAGGCGCACCGGCTGCCCCTGCAGGTTGTAGAGCTGCAGGTTGCGCAGCTGGTCGAGGGTCTCGCGGTCGCTCTTCTGGTAGGCCAGGCGGATGTCCACCTCGCCGTTGGCGGCGCGGTACTGGGGCAACTGCTCGCCGCGCAGCGCCACCATGATGGCGATGGCCACCTGCTCGGCGCCGAGGCCGGCGCGCAGGGCCCGCTCGCGGTCCACGTGCACGCGCACTTCCTTGGTGCCGGCCAGGGCGTCGGCGCGCACGTCGACGATGCCGGGCAGCTTGGAGAGGATGCGGGTGACCTCCTGGGCACGCTCCTCCAGCACGCTGGTGGAGTCGCCGGTGATCTGCATCTGCACGCCGCCACCGGAGGATTGGTCGTCGAAGCTCGGCTTGCCGATGGCCAGGTTGGGCATGCCCTTGCGGATCTCGTCCTCCAGCACCGGCGCGCTCTTGCGGTCCTTGATGTCGTCGCGCAGAAGGATGGTGGTCTGGGCCGAGCCGTTGTCGTAGTAGGTATAGATGGAGCGGAACTGGAAGCGCTCCTTGTTATCGGTGAGGTAGCCCTCCACCTTGTTCACCGCGCCCTCGACCGTCTCCAGTGAGTAGTGCCCGCTGATGTTGTACTGCAGGAACAGGCGCGTCGGACTGCTGTCGCCCGAGTCCTTCTTCACCAGCGCGATGGGGATCGCCGCAGTGGCCATCACCAGGAAGATGATGCCGATCATGGTCCAGCGGCGGGTCAGGGACCAGCCCAGCAGCCGCGAGTAGCGCGCCTGGGCCCGTTCCACCAGGGTCGTGCGTTTAGGCTTCTTGGGCGCCTTTATGCGCGCCGACAGCATCGGCATCATGGTGAGCGAGATGAACAGCGAAGCCACCAGAGATACCACGATGGCGATGGCCACGTGCTTCAGGAACACCGTGATGTTGTTCTGCACGCCGAACACGTTGGGCAGGAACACGATGATGGTGGCGAGGGTGCCGGCCGTCACCGCCAGCGAGACCTCGTGTGCGCCGCTCTTGGCGGCAGCCACCGGGTCGGAGGTGTGCATCTCACGATGCCGGAAGATGCTCTCCGTCACCACCACGGCATTGTCCACCAGCATGCCGATGGCCAGCATCAGACCCATCATGGACAGGATGTTGAGCGAGAGGCCGAGGAAGTACATCACTGCCAGGGCGATCAGCAGCGAGAAGGGCACCGCCAGGGTCACCATCAGGGTGGTGGTGAACTGGCGCAGGAAGTAGTACAGCACCACCAGCGAGAAGAGTGCGCCCAAGAGGCCCGCGTCCAGCACGCTCGATAGGGACTGCTTCACGCCGTCAGATTCGTTGTCCAGGAAGAAGATGTTGATGCCCTGCATCTCCGGCATCTTGCCGATCTCGTCCACTTCCTTCAGCACCCGCTGGCCCACCTCCACCATGTTGGAGCCGGTCTCCTTGAACACGTCCAGGCCGATGGCGTACTTGCGGTCCAGGTGGCGGCCGAAGGTGAGCTCGCCGTTGCCGTAGTCCACGCTGGCGATGTCGCCCAGGCGCAGGTCGCCCTGGCCGATGCGCAGCCTGCGGATGTCGTCCAGGGACTTGTACTCGTCGTTCACCTGCACCAGCAGGCGCTGGCCCGCGTCGGTGATGGTGCCGCCGCTGACGGTGAAGTTGCCGAGCAGCAGGGTGCTGTTGAGCTTGTTCAGGTCCACGTGGTGCGCGGCGATGGCGTCCGCGTGCAGCTCGATCTGCACCTGCTGCGGCTCCACGCCGTACAGGCTCACGTGGGACACGCCGGAGACCCGCTGCACCCGGTCCTTGAGCAGCCGGTTCAGCAGCTCATAGGAGCGGGTCAGGTCGCGGTTGCTGGACAGGCGCAGCTGCAGGATCGGCACGTCCGCGCCGGACTGTTTCAGCACGCCGATGTGGCGCACGTCGGAGGGCAGGTCGCCGCGGATGGCGTCGACCTTGTCCAGCACCTGCACTTCCTTCACCGAGACGTTTTCGCCCCAGTCGAACTGCAGGAACACCTGGGACTGGTTGGCGTCGGAGGTGGAGGTCATCTGCTTCACGCCCGAGAGCGTGGCCAGGGACTCCTCGATGGGCTTGGTGATGAGGCGTTCCACTTCCTCGGGGCTCGAGCCCTGGTAGTCCACCTGCACCGCGATGAAGGGGAACTCGATGTCCGGGAAGTACTCCAGCGGCAGCAGGCGCGCCGCGATCACGCCGATGGCGGCGAAGCAGGTGAAGATCACCATCACGGTGACCGGCCGCTTGAGGGCGAACTCCGTGATGTTCACGGATGGCTCCCTTCGTGGGCGGCGGAGTCACGGGCGGCGGCCACCACTTCCGCATCAGGCTTGCGGTCCAGCAGCGAGTAGGCCACCGGCACCACCACCAGGGTCAGCAGGGTGGAGAACAGGATGCCGCCGATCACGGTGATGGCCATGGGCGCTCGGATCTCGGCGCCTTGCCCTAAGCCAAGCGCCATCGGCAAGAGGCCGAGGGTCGTGGTGAGCATGGTCATCACGATGGGGCGCAGCCGCGAACGGCCGGCCTCCACCAGCGCCGTGTCGCGTTCCATGCCGCGGGCCCGCAACTGATTCACCAGGTCGACAAGCACGATGGCGTTGTTCACCACGATGCCCGCCAGCATGATGAGGCCGATGAACACCACCACGCTGATGGTGGTGTGGGTGATAAACAGCGCCAGCACCGCGCCTACCAGGGCCAGCGGCACGCTGAACATGATCACCAGCGGGTGGATGAGCGACTCGAACTGCGCCGCCATCACCAGGTACACCAGGAAGATCGCCAGGATCAGCGCGAACTGCATGGAGCGGAAGGAACTCTGCATCTCCTCGTTCTGGCCGGCCACCCGCACGAACACGCCGGCGGGGAGCGATATCTTCGCCACCAGCGCCGAGGCCTCGGCGGCCGCGCTGCCCAGGTCGCCCTGACCGATGTTGGCGGACACCAGCGCCACGCGCTGCTGCGCGGTGCGGCGGATCTCGCCGGGGCCTTCCGCCAGGTCCACGTCGGCCACCGCCGACAGGGGCACCGGCTGCGCCGCGCCCGGGTTCACGATCAGGTTACGGATGTCGTCGATGTTGGCGCGCTGGTCGTCGCGGTTGCGCACCAGCACGTCGATCTTGCGGTCATGCAGGGTGTAGCGGGTGGCCACGTCGCCGCGCACCTTGGAGACCACGGTGTTGGCCACGTCGCTGGAGAGCAGGCCCAGCTGCGCGGCGCGGGCCGCGTCGATGTGGATCTGGATCTCCGGCTGGCCGGACTGCATGGTGCTCTTCACATCGGCGAAGCGCGGCGAGGCGGTGAGCGCCTGGCTCACCTGGTTGCTGACTTGTTTCAACGTGTCCAGGTTGTAGCCCACGATCTCCACCTCCAGCGGCGTGGAGAGGGTGAACAGCGAAGGTTCCTCGAACTTGTAATTGATGCCGGGCATGCGCGAGAGGGTCTGGCGCAGCTGGTCCATCACCTGGGCCTCCACGCGCTTGCTGGTGCCGGGCTTCAGCACCACGTTGAGGCTGGCGGTGTTCTCGCCCGCATCCACCGGGTTCGCATCCAGGCGGTTGCCGGTACCGGCCACGGAGTAGGTGGTCAGCACCTGCGGGAGCTTGGTGGCTGCGTCTTCCACCTGGGCGATGGCGGCGTCGCTGCCGGTGAGGGGCGTGCCGGGCGGCAGGGTCATCTTCACCTGGAACTCGCCCTGGGAGAGCGTCGGGATCAGCTCCACGCCCAGGGTCGGCAGCAGCAGTAGCGCCACCACCAGCGAGCCGGCGGCCACGCCGAGCACCCGCGCCTTGTGGTTCAGGGCCCAGCGGATCAGGCGCGGATAGCCGTCCTCGAGGCGGCCGTAGCCGTGGGTGAAGGCGTTGAACACCGGGCGCAGCGGGCGGCCGATGACGAAGGACAGCAGCCGCGACAGCGCGCCGAAGCCGATCACCGTCCACTTGGCGGCGAAGCTCATGCCGCGGGACATGCCGCGCGGGATCTTGTAGAGGACGCGGGTGACGCGGCCTTCGGGCAGGGCGCGCGGGCGGTCTTCGCCGGTGCCCTCGACCTTGAGCTTGTTGGCGCTGGTGACGCCGAGGCAGGTCAGCATCGGGATGAGCGTCAGCGCCGCGAACAGCGAGAACACCACCGAGTAGGTGACGGTCAGGGACTGGTCGCGGAACAGCTGGCCGGCGATGCCGGTGACGAACACCAATGGGAAGAACACCGCGATGGTGGTCAGGGTCGCGGCGGTGATGGCGCCGCCCACCTCGCTGGTGCCGTGCTGCACGGCCTCGACGGTGCCCTTGCCCATGGCGCGATGCCGGGAGATGTTCTCCAGCACCACGATGGAGCTGTCCACCAGCATGCCGATGGCCAGCGAGATGCCGCCCAAGGACATCATGTTGAGGCTGATGTGGCCGGCGTACATGGCGATGAAGGTGGCGATCACCGACACCGGGATCGCGATGCTCACCACCACCGTGGACCACACGTTGCGCAGGAAGAAGAAGATCACCAGCGCCGCCAGCATGCCGCCGATGATGGCGGCGTTGATCACGTCGCCGATGGCCTCGGAGATGAACACCGACTGGTCGTATTCCTTGGTGAGCTTGAGGCCCGCCGGCAGGTGCTGGTTCAGGTCAGCGATCTTGCGGTCCACTTCCTTGGCCACCGACACGGTGTTGGCGTCGCCCGCCTTGTAGATGGCGAGTTCCACCGACTCGGAGCCGTTGATGCGGGTGATGGCCTGGCGTTCCTTATAGGAGCGCTCCACGTCCGCCACGTCCTTGAGGTAGATGGGGCGGTTGTCGCGGGTGGCCACGATGGCGTCGGCGATGTCGCCCACGCTCTGGAACTCGTTGACGGTGCGCACCAAGAGCTTCTGGTTGCCCTGCTGCAGGAGACCGCCGGAGAGGTTCACGTTCTCGGCCGCGAGCTTGGAGGAGATCTCGCCGTTGCTGAGGTGCAGTTCCGCGAGCCGGCCCTGGTCCACCAGCACGTGCACCTCGTCCTCGAGGCCGCCGCTCACTTTCACCGCGCCAACGCCGTCCACGGCCTCCAGCGCCTTGGTCAGGTCCTGGTCGGAGTAGGTGCGGAGATACCGCAGCTGCTGGATGGTCGCGTCCACGCCCGGGGCGGCCTGGATGTCCTTGGGGGTGCCGGTGAGGCCGAAGCGCATCACGGGCTCGGTGGAGGGGTCGAAGCGCAGCAGCACCGGGCGCTTGGCCTCGGTGGGCAGTTCCAGCGCGTCGATCTTCTCGCGCACGTCCACGCCCGAATAGTCCATGTCGGTGCCCCAGGCGAACTCCAGGGTCACGTCCGACTCACCGGGACGCGACACCGAGCGCACCTGGCGCACGTTCTTGATGACGCTGACCGCCTCTTCGATCGGCTTGGTCACCAGGTTCTCCACTTCTTCCGGCGCCGCGCCCGGCAGGTCCGTGCGCACGGTGAGGGAGGGGTAGGAGAGCTCCGGCAGCAGGTTTAGCTTGAGGCGCGACAGCGACACGAAGCCGAACACGATCACCGCCACGGTGAGCATGCCGATGGTGACGCGCCGGCTGGTGGCCAGCTTGACGATGCCGAGGACCTTATGGGGCTGGTTCATGATGCTCAGGCCTCGTCGTCTGATTGGCAGTTGTTCTCGGTGTCGTGCGCATGGATCACGGCGTAGGGCCGGAAGGCGGGGAGCGCGTCGCTGATCTGGTCCTGGACCTTGCGCTCGGCCTTCACGCTATCGCAGAGCTTCAGCACTTCCGCCTTGAGGGGTTTGGCCGCCTCGCCGGCGTCGTGGTCGATCTGCTTGTCGTCGGCGCCGGTGAAGAGGTCGCCCAGGGCCGTGCTCAGGATGGCGGGCGCCGCGTCCCAGGCCTGCTGGTCCACGGCGTCGCCCTGCTTCTCCAGGTCGCGCAGGTTCTGGGAGTACTGCAGCAGCAACCGGCGCTGGGCGTCGGTCACCGGCACGTCCTTGCCGCGGATCTTCAGGTCGCCGGCGGGGGCGATGTCGGCGCGGCTGCCGTCGTCGGCGGTGATCACGATGTCGCTCCCCTCGATCTGGATGCGGCCGTGGTCATGGGTGTTGATGCGCACATCCGCCTGGGCGGAGGCCGCGGCCATGAGGCAGAGGGCGGCCAGGAGGCCCGGTGAGGTTTTCGATACGGTGTGCATGGTCATCTCCCCCTGCATGGACCTTGGGTCCGTTCGCTCAGACTTCGATGTCGTTGTCGTCCACGTGGCAGTCGTGCTCGGACTGGGTGTCGATCACGGCGTAGGGCTGGAAGGCGGGAAGGCCGACCACGATGGCGGCCTGCACCTGGCGCTCCGCCTGCACGTCCTTGCACAGGGCGCGGGCTTCCTGCTTCAGGGGTTCCGCGACCGTGCGGGCGTCGGTCTCCATCTTGGCGTCGTCGAAGTCGCCGCTGAAGAGGTTCGCCACCACCACGCCCATAATGCCGCCCACCATGTGCATGGCGTCCTGGCCGATCTGCATGCCGCGCTTCTCGATGTTGCGGATGCCAGAGCTGTAGCGGCGCAGCAGCTTGCGTTCGTCGTCGTCCACTGCCACCGCGCGGCCGCGGATGTAGAGGTCGCCGGCGGGGGTGACGCGCGCCTCGCTGTGGTCGCGGGCGGTG
>DASXYJ010000159.1:0-24296 GCA_036502565.1 Gammaproteobacteria bacterium | reverse complement strand
ATCAGCACATACAGCCGCCGCGGATCGGTGTCGGGCCCGGCGCGCAGACGGCGCCGCAGTGCCAGGCCGCCCCAGAGCAGGAACAGGACATAGACGAGCGGCCAGAGGATCTGCCGCAGATGGATCTGCCCGACCCGCATGGAATCGAGCGAGATGAGGAAAGGCCACAGCAGGTTGTCCACGATCCCCTTCGGCGGCCAGCGGGTATCGATGGCGCCGATGGGCCGGGTGAACTCGCTGGGGAAAAGCGCGCTGTACTGCGGATACAGCGGGTTGCCATAGTGCAGCCACATTGCGAGATACCAGTAGCCCGAGATCGCGACGCCGGCCAGCACGCCGATGCTGAACAGGAAGGACAATTTGAGACGCTGCCCGACGCTCAACGGCAGCACCAAGAGACCTATGCAAAGCGCCACCGCATAGGGCCCATTGGTCAGCTTGAGGCCGGTACCCAGCCCCGCCATCAACCCAGCCAGCAGCATCACTCCCACGGCGCCACGCTTTCCCGCCAACAGCTTCTCCCAGCCCGCGAGTACCGCGAACAAGGCCGCCAGCTCGAACAGCGCGGTGGTGTCGTCGCCCATGGCGCCGCCGAACTCAGAGAGGAAGTTCGTGGTGAGGCACCCTGCCAGCGCCAGCAGCAGTGGTGTCCGGTAGCGGTCCGACTCCGGCAAGTCAGGCAAGGCGCGACGGGCGATCCCCAGCAGCAGCACGAAATTGAGACCATGGATGACGCCCATGGCGAAACCCGTCAGGCGTGAAGGCCAGTGCATGGCCATGCCGTAGTAGAAGACATCCATGAGCGGGTTCATGTAGCTGCCCATGCCGATGGGCGCGAAATCCAGGCTCAGGCGGCCGTGCAGGAACGCGTAGGCGGTGTAGAGGTGGTAGTACAGCAGGTCGAAACTGCTGTCCGCTCCCAGCCAGACCGAGATCAAGCCGAATGCGACCGGCACCGCCAGCGTCGACCAGGCCAGCACGCGCGGGTGATTGAGACGTGAGGTGTTCCAGCCCCGTAACATCATCCACTCTCCAACGTGATCTTCGTACACGGTCCCCTGGCACGCGGCCGTCAGTCTGCCATCGGCGTCCCCAGCCGTCCATGCTTCGTGGCGGTTATAATCCCGCGCCATGAAGGCCAGCCTCGTCATACCCAGCTACAACCGGGAGGAACTCCTGGTCCAGACCCTGCGCTGCGCCCTGGCCCAGGATCGTGCCGACTTCGAGATCCTGCTCATCGACCAGACCAAGACCCATGAAGCGGCGACCCAGGCCTTCCTGGATGCGAACCGGGCGCGCATCACCCATGTCCGGCCGGACTTCGCGTCCGTCACCAAGGCCCGTAACGAAGGCCTGCGCCGGGCTAAGGGCGAGATCATCATCTTCATCGACGATGACGTGAGCTTCGAGTCCGGCTTCGTGTCGGCGCATATCGCTGTCCACGCCGATGGCACCCACGTGGTGCAGGGACGGGTCACGGAACAAGGCTCCAAGCACCCTTCCCAGCCCACCTGGCTCACGGACTCACTGCGCTTCAAGGGCGGAGACAACTATGACCGGGACGGCGCCACCAACAACATCACCGGCTGCAACTTCTCCATCCGCCGCGAAGTGGTGGAGCGCATCGGGCACTTCGACGAGAACTTCAAGGGCGTCTCAGTACGTGAGGAGAGTGACTTCGCGCGTCGGGCCTTCAAGGCTGGCCTCAGCTTCAAGTTCTCGGCCAAGGCCGCCCTCTTCCACCACCGCAGCACCACCGGTGGCGTAGGCACCGGGGTCAAGAACAACTTCTTCGAGAAGTCCTATTACTACTGCGAACTCATGTTCGCCAAGAAGCACTTCTCGCCCTGGACGGTGTTCACCTATCGCATACGGCTCTACCTGCGCGGCTTCAAGAATCTGCGCAAGTTGATCCAGGCGGCGGAAAAGGAAGCGGACGAAGCGGTGAAAGATCCGAAAGATCGTTAAGCGGTCGTCAACTTTAGCCCAACTATCCCGGTGATGATGAGGCCGAGGCAGAGCAGCCTGAGCGGTGCCGTCGATTCCCCGAAGAGATACATCCCCAAGACCGCAGTGCCGAATACGCCGATGCCGGTCCATACCGCATAGGCGGTGCCGATGGGCAGCTGCCGGGCCACCACGCCCAAGAGACCCATGCTGATGACCATGGCTGCCACGGTGAGCGTCGTGGGGGCAGGCTTGGTGAATCCGTCGGTATATTTAAGCCCGATGGCCCAGGCCACCTCGAATAGGCCGGCGACCATCAGCAGTATCCAGGCGAGCGTGACGCTCACTTCTTGCCGGAAGCCAAGTCGGAGGCGACTTGCTTCAGGTAATTGCGGAAGTCGTCGCCGAACTCATCGTGCTTCAGGCCGAACTCGACGGTGGCACGCAGGTAGCCCAGCTTGTTGCCGCAGTCATAGCGGTGGCCCTCGAACTCGTAGCCGAACACCTTCTCATGCAGCAGCATGGCGGCGATGGCGTCCGTGAGCTGGATCTCGCCGCCGGCACCGCGGCCGGTGGTCTTCAGCAACTCGAAGATGCGCGGCGTAAGGATGTAACGCCCCACCACGCCCAGGTTGGACGGAGCCACGTCGGGCTTGGGCTTCTCCACGATCTCCGTCACCTGGTGCAGCCGCGGGCCCGCATCCTTGGGGCGGATGATGCCGTAGCGGTTGGTCTCGTCGGGTTTCACCCGCTCGATGCCCACCATGCTGGCGCCTTCCTTCGCATACACGCCGACCATCTGCTCCAGGGCTGAGCCGCGGCTGCCGTCGATGAGGTCGTCCGCCAGGATCACGAAGAAAGGCTCGTTGCCGATGGCCGGTTCCGCGCAGAGCACCGCGTGGCCGAGGCCGAGCGCCTCCGCCTGGCGGATGTACACGCAGGAGACGTGGGGCGGCACGATGCTCTGCACCACTTCCAGCTCCGCGGTCTTGCCGCGCCGGGTGAGTTCGGTCTCCAGTTCATAGGCGCTGTCGAAATGGTCCTCGATGGAGCGCTTGGTGCGGCTGGTCACGAACACCAGCACCTCCACGCCCGCCGCCACCGCCTCCTCCACCGCGTACTGGATGATGGGCTTGTCCACCACCGACAGCATCTCCTTGGGGCTGGCCTTGGTGGCCGGCAGGAAACGCGTGCCGAGACCGGCGACGGGGAACACGGCTTTGCGGATGCGGGGGATCGACATGGGCATGCCTCTTCTTACATCGCGGGCTTGGGGTGGACGTTCTGGCCGGGTCCGGAGAGCAGCACCTCATGGAACGGCACGGTGCTGTCCCAGGTCTTGCAGGTGGGGCACTGCCAGTACAGGGTGCGGCTGCGGAAGCCGCATTCCTCGCAACGGTAGCGCGGCCCGCTCTTCATGAGGTTGCGTACCGCCAGGCGCAAGGGCTCGATGTCCGCCGTGGCGGCCTCGCCGTGGCGCTGGGCCAGGGTCGCATGCATCTGGTAGAGACCCTGCAGGGTCGGCTCGGTACGCAGGTATTCGGCCACGCACTCCCGCGACAGCGGGTCATCCAGGCTGTCGTCCATGATGGCGGCGAGGCCGATGTAGCGCACCGCCTTGGGACTGGAGTCCTTGAGCTTGTGCAGCAGCACCTCGAAGGCGCCGTCGCCGTCCTGCTTGCGCACGATGCGCGCCAGCGCCGGCAGCACCTCGGTAGCGTAGCGGATCTCGTGCTCGAGCACCGCCTGGTAGTCCTCGCGGCTCGAGTCCCAGTCGGAGGCGTTCTCCGCCATCTGCGCCAGCATCAGGTGCGCGCGCACGCAGTCCTTGTCCTGGGACTGGGCCTTCTTCAGGTACTTCTGCGCGCCGGCCGGATCCTGGGCCAGCAGCGCGCTCTCGGCCAGCTCGCAGTAGTACTGGGCGATGATCTTGTTCTCGGGGTCGGTGGTGAGCGACTCCAGGCGCTTGCGCATGGCGATGGCCTGCTCCCAGTCCCGCTGCATCTCGTACAAGGTCACCAGGCTGTGCAGCACCTGCTCCGTATAGGACGGCGCGTCCAGGAGCTCCAGCAGGATGCTCTCGGCGCGGTCCATGAGGCCGGCGCGCAGGTAATCCTGCGCCAGCTCGTAGAGCGCCTCGGCGCGATGCTGGCGGCTGAGGTTCGGCCGCGCGATCAGGTTCTGGTGGATGCGGATGGCGCGATCCGCCTCGCCGCGGCCGCGGAACAGGCTGCCCAGGGCGAAGTGCGTCTCCACCGTGTCGGCGTCCACTTCCGCCATGCGGATGAACACCTCGATGGCCTTGTCCGGCTCCTCGTTGAGCAGGAAGTTCAGGCCCTTGAAGTACTCGGCGCTGGCGAACTTGGAAGGCAGGTTGCGCGAGCTGCGGCTCCGGCGCGCCAGGAACCAGCCGCCGAAGCCGGCGACCAGGATCAGGCCGAAGGCGATGGCGCCGGCGCTAGCGGTCATGCTGGTTGGCGACGCTGCGCAGGTTGCGGAGTTGCGACTCGGCCTCCTCCAGGCTGCGCTTCTGGCGGCGCAGGTCGCGCCTGAGGCGGAACAGGATGCCGAAGGCGCTGGCCAAGCCGATGAGGAAGCCGATCACCCCTGCGCCCAACAGGGCCGCCGAGAGGTGCACTTCCTCGCTGCCCACCAGGTAATCGAGTGTCACGAGCGCGCCGTTGGCGTAAGCGAGCAACAACGCCAGCGCGAACACCACGAGCAGGGATATGAGGGTTATCCAGCGGAGCATCTAGGGTTCGCCCGAGGGCGTCACGGATCAGGCCTCGGCTTCTTCTTCGTCGGTCTCTTCTTCATAAGGGCCGCCTTCCACGCCATTGACGCGGTCGCGCAGGTCCTTACCCGGCTTGAAGTGCGGGACATATTTGCCGGGCAGCGCCACGGCGTCACCGGTCTTGGGGTTGCGGCCCATGCGCGGCGGGCGGAAGTGCAGCGAGAAGCTGCCGAAGCCGCGGATCTCGATGCGCCGGCCGGTGGAGAGCGCGGTGCTCATGCGCTCGAGCACCATCTTCACCGCCAACTCGATGTCCTTGGCGGCAAGGTGGTTCTGCTTGCGCGATATCAGTTCGATCAGCTCAGACTTTGTCATGCTCTGCCTTGTGCCGAACGAGTTTAACCCCTGACCCCGTTTCTTGACGCTTGCAAATGTAGACGGCGCCCGCGGTCATCACCGCGGGCGCCGTTACATCATCAGTCTTCGTCCTTGGAACCGCCGATGTGCTCCTTGAGCAGATCGCCGAAGGCGGTGGTGCCGCCCTGACCGCCGGCGCCACGGCCGTAGTCTTCCATGGCCTGGGCTTCTTCCTGCATCTCCTTCGCCTTCACGGACAGGCTCAGGGTGCGGTTCTTGCGGTCCACGCCGGTGAAGCGGGCTTCGATCTCTTCGCCCTCCTTCAGCACGGTGCGCGCATCCTCGATGCGGTCACGCGACAGTTCGGAAGCACGCAGGTAACCCTCGATGCCGTTGCCCAGGTCCACGTTGGCACCCTTGGCGTCGACAGCGGTGATCTTGCCCTTGACGATGCTGCCCTTCGGATGGTCGGCGAGGAAGTTGGAGAATGGATCCTTCTCCATCTGCTTGATGCCGAGGGAGATGCGCTCGCGCTCGGCGTCCACCGCCAGCACCACCGCTTCCACTTCGTCGCCCTTCTTGTAGTTGCGCACCGCTTCTTCGCCCGGGTTGTCCCAGGAGATGTCGGAGAGGTGCACCAGGCCATCGATGCCGCCGTCCAGGCCGACGAAGATGCCGAAGTCGGTGATCGACTTGATCTTGCCCTTGATGCGGTCGCCCTTCTCGTGGCCATTGGCGAAGTCGTCCCAGGGGTTCGGCTTGCACTGCTTCATGCCGAGCGAGATGCGGCGGCGCTCCTCGTCGATGTCCAGCACCATCACCTCGGTCTCGTCGCCCACCTGGACGACCTTGGCCGGGTTGATGTTCTTGTTGGTCCAGTCCATCTCCGAGACGTGCACCAGGCCTTCGACGCCCGGCTCGATCTCGACGAAGCAGCCGTAGTCGGCCAGGTTGGTGACCTTGCCGAACAGGCGGGTGCCGTTCGGGTAGCGGCGAGCGATGTCGACCCACGGGTCTTCGCCCAGCTGCTTCAGGCCCAGCGACACGCGGTTACGCTCGCGGTCGAACTTCAGCACCTTGACGTCGATCTCCTGGCCCACGGCCACGACTTCGGACGGGTGCTTGACGCGCTTCCAGGCCATGTCGGTGATGTGCAGCAGGCCGTCGATGCCGCCCAGGTCCACGAACGCACCGTACTCGGTGAGGTTCTTAACCACGCCCTTGACGATGGCGCCTTCCTGCAGCTTGGTGAGCAGCTCTTCGCGCTCGGCGCTGTATTCCTGCTCCACCACGGCGCGGCGGGAGACCACCACGTTGTTGCGGCGCTGGTCCAGCTTGATGACCTTGAACTCGAGTTCCTTGCCTTCCAGGTAGACGGGATCGCGCACCGGGCGCACGTCCACCAGCGAACCGGGCAGGAAGGCGCGTACGCCGTCGACTTCGACGGTGAAGCCGCCCTTGACCTTGCCGGTGATGAAACCCTTGACGATCTCGCCCTTGTTGAACGAGTCCTCGAGGCGGGTCCACGAACGGGCGCGCTTGGCTTTCTCGCGCGACAGGCGCGTCTCGCCGAAACCGTCCTCGAATGCATCGAGAGCGACTTCGACCTCGTCGCCTACGGCGACTTCCAGCTCACCCTGTTCGTTGTAAAACTGTTCGGCGGGGATGACACCCTCCGACTTGAGGCCGGCATTGACGATCACCACGTCGGGCCGGATCTCGACCACCAGGGCCTTGAGGATGGACCCTGATTGCATCTGCTTCTTGCTGATGCTCTCTTCGAAAAGTTGTGCGAATGATTCAGTCATTTGGAGTTGCTTGTCCCTCTCACGAGGGTCCTATTAGGGTTGCTCCGCGGCCCGATCCATCGGGAGCACGGGTTGTTTAAAAAATGGGCGATGGACATCCTGTCCGGCCCGTCTTCAGCCTGGGAGCCCCAAGCGCTCACCAGCCAGCTCCATGACCCGCGCCACCACCTGGCTGATACCCACAGCTGTGGTATCCAGCCGCACCGCGTCGGCAGCGGGCTCCAGGGGGGAGACGGCGCGGTTCTGGTCCCGCTCGTCCCGGGCGCTTATGTCATGAAAAAGGGCGTCAAGGTTAGCAGTTAATCCCTTCTCTATCAACTGGTTATAACGTCTTTGGGCTCGCTCCCCCACGCTCGCCGTGAGGAATATCTTGAGCCGGGCGTCCGGGAAGACCACGGTACCCATGTCCCGCCCGTCCGCCACCAGGCCCGGAGCGCGGCGGAAACCGTGCTGCAGCTCCAGGAGACCTGCCCGGACCTCCGGGATGCCCGCGATACGGGAGGCTTGTTCGCCGGTGGTCTCGGAACGGACCTTGAGGCTCACCTCCTGGCCGCCCAGCAGGATGCGTTCGTTGCCGGACGCATCCTGGCTGAATTCCACCCTGAGGTTGCGGGCAAGCTGCCCGAGCTTCGGCACAGCGTCGGGTCCCACGCCCGCTTCCGCCGCCGCGATGGCCAGGAGCCGGTAGAGGGCGCCACTGTCCAAGAGGTTCCAGCCCAGGCGTGCCGCCACCGCCCGGGCGATGGTGCCCTTGCCGGAGCCGCTGGGGCCGTCGATAGCCAGTACCGGCGCGCTCATGCGGCCCGTGCCTGCTGCACGCTGATCTGGAGGCCCGCAGCCTTCGCCATCTCGGCGAAGCCGGGGAAGGAGGTGTCCACGTTGGCGCAGTCCCGCACCGTCACCGGGCTCTCGGCCCTCAAGCCCGCCATGGCGAAGGCCATGGCGATGCGATGGTCGCCGAAGCTCTGGATCTCGCCGCCCTTCAGGTGCGGGGTGCCGCTGACGTTGATGCCATCCGGCACCGAGTCCACGACCACGCCCAGGGCCGCGAGCCCCGTCTGCATGGCCTGCAGCCGGTCGCTCTCCTTCACCCTGAGTTCCGCCGCGCCGTGCACGCGGGTGGTGCCTTCCGCACAGGCCGCAGCGATCAGCACCGCCGGGATGTCATCGATGGCCAGCGTCACCAGTTCCGGTGTGATGTCGATGCCGCGCAGGCGTCCGCCTTTCACGTGGATGTCCGCCGCCGGTTCGCCGCCGCCGAGGCGCGAGTGGCGGATCTCGATGTGCGCGCCCATGAGCCTGAGGATGCGGATCACGCCGTCACGGGTCGCGTTCACGCCGACGTTCTCGAGGGTCAGGTCGCTGCCGGGGGTCATGGCGGCGCCCGCCAGGAAGAACGCCGCCGAGGAGAGATCCGCAGGTACCTCGATGCGCGTGCCATGCAAGGCCTCGCCGCCGCGTATGCCGAGCCAGCCGCTCTCGCGGATGAGGTGCACGCCGAAGCTGTGCAGCATGCGCTCGGTGTGGTCGCGACTCGGACCCGGTTCCTTGATCCAGGTGTAACCGCCGGCGTACAGGCCGGCGAACAGCAAGGCGGACTTGAGCTGGGCGCTGGCGACCTTCAGCACGTGCCGTGCCGGTGCGAGAGGCTTCACGGCGCGCAAGCTGACGGGCGCCATGCCACCGCGGCTCTCGATCCTCGCACCCATCGCGGTGAGCGGATCGATGACCCGCTGCATGGGGCGCTTGCTCAAGGACTCATCGCCGATGAGCATGGTGTCGAAGCCTTGGCCCGCCAGCAGGCCCATGAAGAGGCGCATGGCAGTGCCGGAGTTGCCGCAATCGATGGCGGCCTGCGACGCCTGCAGGCCGTAGAGACCGCGGCCATGCACCTTGAGGCCCAGGGCGGACGTGGCATCCACCTGCACGCCCATGGCGCGGATCGCGGCCAGGGTGTTCAGGCAATCGGCGCCGTCCAGGAAACCTTCGATATCAGTGACGCCTTCGGCGATGGCGCCGAACATGAGCGCGCGATGGGAGATGGACTTGTCGCCGGGGACCCGCAGCTTGCCCTGCAGCGAACCGCCGGGAGTGATCGCGTAATCCACGCGCGCGGGCATCTCAGGCCCCCAGGACTTTCTTCAGGGCCGTCAGCAGGCGCTGGTTCTGTTCCACCAGCCCGACGCTGATGCGCAGGTGGTTCGGCATGCCGTAAGCATCCAGGGGGCGCACGATCACGCCTTCCTTGAGCAGCGCCTGGAACACCGGCCGGCCGGGCTTGCCCATGTCGACGGTCACGAAGTTGCAGATGGAGGGGATGGTCTTCAGCCCCAGCGCCTTCAGCCCCGCATCGAGCTTGGGCAATTCTGCGTGGTTGAGCTTGAGAGTCTGCTGCAGGTGTTCCTGGTCATCCAGGGCCGCAGTCGCGCCCACCTGGCCGATGCTGTTCGGATTGAAGGACAGCCGCACCCGGTTCAGCACTTCCACGAGCTTCGCATGCGCCAGCGCATAGCCCACGCGCGCGCCGGCGAGACCATAGATCTTGGAGAAGGTGCGCATCACGATGAGATTCGGGAAGCGGCTGAGCAGCGTGCTGCCGTCTGGGTAGTCCTTGGTGAAATCGGAAGCGAACTCGAAGTAGGCCTCGTCCAGCAGCACCAGGCAGTCGCCCGGTACCTTCTCCAGGAAAGTCGTGAGCGCCGGCTTGTCGAGCCAAGTGCCGGTGGGATTGTTCGGGTTGGCGATGAACACCACGCGGGTGTCCGCGGTGATGGCCGCCGCCATCTTGGCCAAGTCATGGCCATAGGGCTGGGTGGCGTGATCCGCCGGCAGCGCCTCGGCGATGCGGATCTCCGCGCCGGCAGCCTGGGACACGATGCCGTACACCGCGAAGCCGTAGCGCGAGATCACCGTGGAGCGGCCAGCGCCCAGGAAGGCGCGCGCGATCATCTCCAGGATGTGATCGGAGCCGGTGGCCACCAGGATGTTGCTCAGTTCCACCTTGTGGTGGTCGGCCAGCTTGCGCTTGAGCGCGAAGGCGTTGCCATCCGGATAGAGGGCCGTCTCGTCCAGCGCCGCGCGCATGGCGGCCAGCGCCTTGGGACTGGTGCCGAGCGGATTCTCGTTGGAAGCGAGCTTGATGATGCCGGTTAACCCCAACTCACGCTCGAGCTCGCTGATGGGTTTGCCGGGTTCATAAGGATGCAGGGCCTTCACGCCCGGCATGCAGAACTGGAGTGGGTCGAACTCAGCCATGGCGGCGTTCGAAATCGTCCATGAAGTCCACCAGCGCCTGCACGCCCTCCGTCGGCATGGCGTTGTACATGCTGGCACGCATGCCGCCGGCGAAGCGATGGCCCTTCAGGTTCAGCAGCCCTTGCTTCTCCGCTTCCGCCAGGAGCAGGGGCTCCAGGTTCTTGTCGGCGCAGTTGAAGGGCACGTTCATGATGGAACGCACCGCGGGCTTTATCTTGTTCACATAGAAGGCATTCCTGTCCACGCGGCCATAGAGCAGCTTGGCCTTGTGGGCATTGCGCTTCTCCATGGCCTCGGTGCCGCCTTCCTTCTTGATCCACTGCAGCATCTTGCCGCACACGTACCAGGGGTACACGGAGGGCGTGTTGAGCATGGAGTGCTGCTCGGCATGGGCCCGGTAATCCATCATGGTGGGGATGCCAGCGGCCGGCGCACGCATGGCGTCGCGGCACACGATCACCACCGTGAGGCCGGCGATGCCAAGGTTCTTCTGCGCGGCGGCGTAGATGAGCGCGAAGCGGTTCACGTCCACGGGGCGCGACAGGATCATGGAGGTCATGTCCGCTGCCAGCGGCACGTCGACCTTGGGCACCGATGCGAACTCCACGCCGCCGATGGTCTCGTTCACGGTGTAGTGGACGTAGGCGGCATCCTTGCGCAGCTTCCAGGAGGAGACCGCGGGGATGTCGGTGTAGTCGGAATCCTTGGCGTCGGCGGCGAGCTGGGCTTGCGTGAGCTTCTGCCCTTCCTGCCAGGCGCGGTTGGACCAGTGTCCAGTGACCACGTAGTCGGCCTTGCCCTCCGGAGCCGGAGCCAGGTTCACGGGCACCATGCCGAACTGCGTCGCGGCACCGCCCTGCAGGAACAGCACCACGTAGTCCTCGCCGATGCCCATGAGCGAACGCAGCGTCGCTTCGCAATCGGCGGCGATAGGCTCGAACATCTGGGTGCGATGCCCCATCTCCATGATGGACTGCTGGGTGCCGCGGTAGTCCAGCAGCTCCTCACGCAATTCCAGCATCACCTCGGTCGGCAACATGGCCGGACCGGCGCCGAAGTTATAGCCGCGCCCTTCCACCAGTGTCTTGCGCTTCTCAGCCACCGCCGCCCTCGTCTGCTTCGCCTTCGATCCGATCGATACCCACCAGCTGCTCGCCCTCGCTGAGGCGGATCAGGCGCACACCCTGGGTGTTGCGGCCGATCACCGAGATGTCGGCGGATGGCGTGCGCACCAGGGTGCCGCCGTTGCTGATGAGCATCACTTCCGAGTCCGGCGCCACTTGGATGGCGCCTACCACCTGGCCATTGCGCTCGGTGGTCTGTATGGAGATCACGCCCTGGCCGCCGCGACCCTGCACGGGATAATCCGCGACCGGGGTGCGCTTGCCGTAGCCGTGTTGCGTCGCCGTGAGCACGTCGCCCTCGCCGACGATGATGAGGCCGATCACATGGTCGCCCTTGGCCAGCTGGATGCCGCGCACGCCGGCGGCGTTGCGGCCCATGGGACGCACGTCCTCTTCCTTGAAGCGGATGGACTTGCCGTTGGAGGCGAACAGCAAGGCGTCGCGCTTGCCGTCGGTGATGGCCACGCCCACCAGGCCATCGCCTTCGTTCAGCTCCACCGCGATGATGCCGCTGTTGCGCGGGCGCGAGAAGTTGTCCAACGAGGTCTTCTTCACGGTGCCGTCGCGGGTCGCCATGAACACGAACTTGTCAGCTGAGTAATCCTTCACCGGCATGGCGGCGGTGATGCGCTCGCCCTCGCTGAGGGGCAGCAGGTTCACGATGGGCTTGCCGCGCGCGCCGCGGCCGGCCTGCGGGAACTGGTAGACCTTGAGCCAGTACACCTTGCCGATGCTGGAGAAGCACAGCACCGTGTCGTGGGTGTTGGCCACGAACAGGTTGTCGACGAAGTCCTCGTCCTTCACGGAGGTGGCGGTCTTGCCGCGGCCGCCACGGCGCTGGGCGCGGTAGCTGGAGACCGGCTGGGACTTGGCGTAACCGGCGTGGGACAGGGTCACCACCACCTCTTCCTCGGTGATGAGATCCTCGATGGTGAGGTCTTCCTGGTCGGAGATGATCTGGGTGCGGCGCTCGTCGCCGTACTCCTCGCGCAGGGCCAGCAGCTCGCCGCGGATCACCTTCAGGAGCTTGTCCGGATCCGCCAGGATAGCGCGCAGCTCGCCGATCAGCTCCAGCAGTTCCTTGTACTCGCCGACGATCTTCTCCTGCTCGAGGCCGGTGAGGCGGTGCAGGCGCAGGTCCAGGATGGCCTGGGCTTGGGCGTCGGAGAGCTTGTACTTGTTCTTGATGAGTCCGAAGGCCTCGTCCAGGCCCTCGGGGCGCGAGGCTTCCGCGCCGCTGCGCTTCAGCATCTCGGTCACCTGGCCCGGCGCCCAGTCCTTGGCCATGATGTTCACCTTCGCTTCCGCCGGGCTCGGCGAGCGCTTGATGAGCTCGATCATCTCGTCGATGTTGGTGAGCGCCACCGCCAGGCCTTCCAGCACATGCGCGCGCTCGCGGGCCTTTCGCAGGTCGAACACCGTGCGGCGGGTCACCACCTCGCGGCGGTGGCGCAGGAAGGCTGCCAGCATGTCCTTGAGGTTCAGCACCCGCGGCTGGCCGTCCACTAGCGCCACGCAGTTGATGCCGAACACCGTCTGCATGGCGGTGTGCTGGTAGAGGTTGTTGATCATCACCTCGGCGTTCTCGCCGCGGCGCATCTCGATCACCATGCGCATGCCGTCCTTGTCGGACTCGTCGCGCAGCTCGGTGATGCCTTCGAGCTTCTTCTCCCGCACCAGCTCGGCGATGCGCTCCAGGAGGCGCGCCTTGTTCACCATGTACGGGAGTTCGGTGACGATGATGGACTGCTTGGCGCCTTCCTTGCCCTCCACCTGGCAGCGCGCGCGCACGAAGATGCGGCCGCGACCGGTGAAATAGGCCTCATGGATGCCGCGTGCGCCGTTGATGATGCCACCGGTCGGGAAGTCCGGTCCCGGCATGTGCTTCATCAGGTCGGGGATGGTCAGCGCCGGATCGTCGATCAGCGCGATGCAGGCGCCGATGGTCTCTTTGATGTTGTGCGGCGGGATGTTGGTGGCCATGCCCACCGCGATGCCCGAGGAGCCGTTCACCAGCAGGTTCGGCAACTTGGCAGGCATCACCGAGGGTTCGGTCTCGGACTCGTCGTAGTTGGGGACGAAATCGACGGTATCCTTGTCGATGTCGGCCAGCATCTCGTGCGCGATCTTGGCCATGCGCACTTCGGTGTAACGCATCGCCGCCGGGGCGTCGCCGTCCACGGAGCCGAAGTTGCCCTGGCCGTCGACGAGCATGTAGCGCATCGAGAAGGGCTGGGCCATGCGCACGATGGTGTCGTAGACCGCCACGTCGCCGTGGGGATGGTACTTGCCGATGACGTCACCCACCACGCGGGCGGACTTCTTGTAGGCCTTGTTGTAGTCGTTGCCGAGCTCCTGCATCGCGTACAGGACGCGGCGGTGCACCGGCTTCAGGCCGTCGCGCACGTCCGGCAGCGCCCGTCCTACGATCACGCTCATGGCGTAATCCAGGTAGGACTGCTTCATCTCCTCTTCGAGGTTGACGAGAGCGAGCTCGCGGGCGAATTCAGCCATGCAAGGGTCGGATTTCTAAGGGTATTTTCTGGCCGCCGAAGGCGGGAAAATCAAGCGTTTAATGTTAACACAAAACGCCGATTTATTGAGCGCTTTCAATTACTTCCGTGCTGATAATCGCCTAGGAATCCGCTGCTTTTTTGCCCCGTTTCCACCTCCATTTCAGCAGGCGCGACATACCCGTTTTCGGCCTCCGGAACACCTCGCCACATCACCCTCCTTCCGGCGGTTGGAACGCGGAGCGGAACAGCACGGACCCGCGGCGGACGTCTGGGAAGCGTTTCTATACACTAGCGATTCACGCCTTCACTTCCGGATCCCAAGCGATGCAGACGGTCGAGACGCTGGTCCATGCCCGCTGGATGATCCCGGTGGAGCCGGCGGGCCGCGTGCTGGAACACCACAGTCTCGCCATCGCCCACGGCCGCATCGTGGCGCTCCTGCCCACCGCGGAAGCCAAGTTTCAATTCAGCGCCCCGGAAGAGATCAACCTCTTCCACCACGCGCTCATCCCCGGCCTCGTGAACGCCCACACCCACGCCGCCATGACGCTGCTGCGCGGCCTCGCCGACGACCTGCCGCTGATGCGATGGCTGCAGGACCACATCTGGCCCGCGGAGCACCGCTGGGTCAATGCGGACTTCGTGCGCGACGGCACCGAGCTCGCACTCGCCGAGATGCTGCGCGGCGGCACCACCTGCTTCGGCGACATGTACTTCTTCCCGGAAGTGACCGCCCAGGTCGCGCGCCAGGCCGGCATGCGCGCCGTGCTCGGCCTGATCGTGTTCGATTTCCCGAGCCCCTGGGGTTCGGGCCCCGAGGAATACCTGGCCAAAGGCCTGGCGCTGCGCGATCAGCACAAGAACGAGCCCCTGCTCTCCTTCGTGTTTGCACCCCATGCGCCCTATACCGTCTCGGATCCCTGGCTGCGCAAGCTGCAGACCCTGGCCGCGGAGCTGGACCTGCCGGTGCACACCCACGTGCACGAGACCGCCGGCGAGGTGGAAGACAGCCTCAAGCAGCACGGCAAGCGGCCCATCGCGCGACTCATGGAGCTGGGCCTCTTCACGGACGCGCTCCTCGCCGCGCACATGACCCAGCTCGACGATGCGGAGATCGCGGAAGGCGCCAGGAACGGCATCAACGTGGTGCACTGCCCGAGTTCGAACCTCAAGCTCGCTTCCGGCTTCTGTCCGGTAGCGAAGCTCATCAAGGCCGGCGTGAACGTGGCCATCGGCACCGACGGTGCCGCCAGCAACAACACCCTCGACATGTTCGGCGAGATGAAGAGCGCCGCACTCCTGGCCAAGGGCGTCTCCGGCGACCCGACCGCCGTCCCCGCCGCCACCGCCCTGAGCATGGCGACGCTCAACGGCGCGAAAGCCTTGGGACTGGGCGGTGATCTCGGCTCCCTCACCCCCGGCAAGTGGGCCGACCTCTGCGCCGTGGACATGGACCATGCCGGCACCCGCCCGGTGCATGACATCATCTCCACGCTCGTCTATGCCACCGACCGCTCGCAGGTGAGCGACGTGTGGGTGGCGGGCCGCCGACTGCTCCAGGAAGGCCGGCTCACCCAGCTCGACCAGGCCGCCCTCATCAAGCGTGCCGAAGCCTGGCGTGAACGCATCGCGGCGGCTCCTGCCGCCGCGTCTATCGCCAGTGGGGGTGCCTGATGCGCGCCAATATAGACGCCGATGAGATAGCCAAGTTCGACGCCATCGCCGCCCGCTGGTGGGACCCCACCGGCGAGTTCAAGCCCCTGCATGCCATCAATCCTCTGCGCCTCGACTACGTGGACAAGCGTGCGCCGCTCTCGGGCCGCACGGTGCTGGACATCGGCTGCGGCGGCGGCCTCATGGCGGAAGCCATGGCTTCCCGCGGCGCCAAGGTCACGGGCATCGACCTCTCGGAAGGCGCGCTCAAGGTCGCGAAGCTGCATCTCAAGGAGAGCGGCCGCCAGGTGGACTACCGGCATATCAGCGCAGAGGCCCTGGCCGCCGAGCAGCCCGGCCACTTCGACGTGATCACTTGCCTTGAGATGCTGGAGCACGTGCCGGACCCCAGCTCCGTGATCCGCGCCATCAGCACCCTGCTCAAGCCCGGCGGCCAGGTGGTGTTCTCCACCTTGAACCGCACCCTTAAAGGTTTTGCTCTCGGCATCCTGGGTGCCGAGTATCTGCTGCGGCTGGTACCCGCCGGCACCCACGAATACGCCAAGTTCATCCGGCCCTCGGAGCTGGAAGCCTGGGCCCGGGAAGCCGGGCTCGTGCACCGGCACAGCACCGGCCTGCACTACAATCCGCTGACCCGTGAGTTCCGCATGGGACCGGGCCTGGATGTGAACTACTTCATGCATTTCAGCAGGGCCGCATGAGCGCTGAACTGGTCCTCTTCGACCTGGACGGCACCCTGATGGACACGGCGCCGGACATGGGCGCGTCCCTCAACATACTGCGGGCCGAACACAACCTGCCGCCGCTCTCCGCGGACCGGATACGCCCGCAGGTGTCCCACGGCGCCATGGGCCTGCTCAAGCTCGGCTTCGGCATCCAGCCCCAGGACGCCCGCTTCTCAGAGATGCGCAAGCGCTACCTGGACATCTACGAGAAGCACCTGGCGGACGAGACCCACCTCTTCCACGGCATGGCCGAGGTGCTGGACGGCCTGGAAGCCCAGGGTCTCACCTGGGGCATCGTCACCAACAAGCCCGGCTGGCTCACGGAGCCGCTCTTGGAAGCGCGCGGCCTGCTGAAGCGCGCCGCCTGCGTGGTGAGCGGCGACACCGTGGCGCGCCGCAAGCCGCACCCGGATCCCCTGCTCCATGCCGCGGGCCTCTGCAACAAGGCGGCGGACAAGGGCATCTACGTGGGTGACGCGGAGCGGGACGTGCAATCCGCCCATGCCGCCAACATGCTCGCGGTGGTGGCCATGTATGGTTACCTGGGCGAGGAAGACCGTCCCGACAACTGGAAGCCGGATCACATGATCATGCACCCCAGCGAACTCCTCACCTGGATCGGCACCAAACCGGCGCTACGCGCCGCGGCGGGAGCCGCGCCATGAGCTGGATGATCCTCGCCCTCTTCGGCGTGGTGATACTCGGCGCGGGCCTCGCTATCGGTTATGCCGTGGCCGCCACCCGCTACGCCGCCTATAAGGCCAAGGCGGAAGCCGGCACCGACTTCGAGACCACCTTCAAGGCGTTGGCGAGCGATGCCCTCAAAGGCAACAACCAGGCCTTCCTGGATCTCGCCACCCAGAACCTGGGCCGCTTCCAGTCGGAGGCCAAGGGCGACCTCGACAAGAAGCAGCAGGCCTTCGCCGAGCTCATCAAGCCCATCAACGAGGCCCTCAAGAAGACCGAGGAACAGATCCGCGAGATCGAGAAGGAGCGCAAGGAGTCCTTCGGCGGCATCACCACTCAGCTCAAGCTCATGTCCCAGGGCCAGCAGCAGCTGGAGACCGAGACCCGCAACCTGGTGAACGCCCTGCGCCGCCCGGAAGTGCGCGGCCGTTGGGGTGAGATGACCCTGAAGCGCCTGGCCGAACTCGCCGGCATGGTGGATCGCTGTGACTTCCAGGAACAGGTGCACACCAACACCGAAGACGGCGCCCTGCGCCCGGACATGGTGATCCGCCTGCCGGACCAACGGGAACTGGTGGTGGACGCCAAGACTTCGCTCGACAGCTACATCGCCGCCATCGAGGCGCCGGATGCCCAGAGCCGCGACGCACACCTGGCTTCCCACGCCCGCAAGGTGCGGGAGCGCATCAAGGAACTGGCAGGCAAGCACTACTGGGACCAGTTCAAGACCAGCCCCGACTTCGTGATCCTGTTCATCCCCGGCGACCAGTTCCTCTCCGCCGCGCTGGACCGGGAACCGAACCTCATCGAGGAAGCGCTGCGCCAGAAGGTGATGCTGGCGACACCCACGAGCTTCGTGGCGCTCTTAAAGGCCGTGGCCTACGGCTGGCGCCAGGTGGCCCTGGCGGAGAACGCCGAGCACATCCGCGAACATGCCGAGACCCTGCACCAGCGCATCGCTACCTTCGCCGAGCACATGGGCAAGGTCGGCGGCGCGCTGGAGAACAGCGTGCAGCACTTCAACAATGCGGTGGGCTCCCTGGAGCGCCAGGTGCTGCCAGCGGCGCGCCGCTTCACCGAACTCGGCGTGCAGTCCAAGAAAGATATGCCCGAGCTCGAACCGGTGGAGACCGCAGTGCGACTCCCCGGCGGCAAGAAGCCGGACGCATGAATCCGGCAGATCAAGCCGCGGCGAAAGTCGCCGGCGCTCCCCTCGACCTGCGCCTCTCCCTCACCTTCCTCCCGGCCGCGGAACGCGCTGCGCAGACGGCATTGCACGCGGTGTACCTGGAACTGCACGAGGTGCCCCAGTAGGCCCGTGACCCCGGCGTGGCGGACGTGAAACTGCGCTGGTGGGAGGAAGAGATCGGCTTCCTCTATGCCGGCAAGGCGCGCCATCCCATGACCCAGGCGCTGCAACCCCATATGCCGGCGCTCAAGGGTCTGGACTCGCTGTTCCGGGACCTGGTGCAGGGTACCCGCATGGACATAGCCGGGGCCGGCTTCCCTACCTTCGAAGACGTGAAGCGTTATTGCTACCGTCATTCCGGCGCCCTCGCCGAGCTCTCTGCCGCATTGGGCAGCGGCTACAGTCAGGAGACGCGCCTCGCGGCCCGGCTCCTGGGTGACGCCACCTGCCTCGCCGACGTCGCATCCCGCGGCGTGGCCCAGGCCATGCAGGGGCGGCTCTGCTTCGCCGCCGAGGACCTGAAGCTCCACGGCGTGGACCGCCACATCAACGGCGAGAGCCACGGCACCGAAGAGGTGCAGGAACTGGTGCAGGACTACGGCGACCGGGCCCGCGCAATGCGCGCTTCCGCCCTCATGGGCGTGCCCACGGGCGAGCGCCCTGCCCTCAGGGTCTGGCAAGTGCGTTGCGCGCTGGCTCTGAAGCGCGCGCTCAAGCATGAACGCGCCGGTATCGCCCATGCGGCGGAGCCCGTAGAATTGCAGCCCCTGTCGGCGCTCTTCACGGCCTGGAGAGCGGCGCGTCAATCCGGTTGAGGTCTTCTGTGGCTGAATCCAAGCGCGACTACCAAGCTCCCAAAGATCTGCTGAAGGGCCGCGTGATCTTGGTCACCGGCGCCGGTGACGGCATCGGCCGCGCCGTGTCCGTGGCCCTGGGCGCGCACGGCGCCACGGTGGTGCTGCTGGGCAAGACCATCAAGAAACTCGAGACCACCTACGACGCGCTGGTGGCTGCGGGCGCGCCGAAGCCCGGCATCTATCCCATGGATCTCATGGGCGCCAAGTACAAGGACTACGAAGACCTGGTGGGCGTACTGGACAAGGAATACGGCCGGCTCGACGGCCTGCTGCACAACGCCGGCATCCTCGGCGAGCGCTCACCCATCGAACATCATGAGGTGCACATCTGGCAGCAGGTGCTGCAGGTGAACCTCACCGCACCCTTCATGCTCAGCAAGGCCTGCCTCGAACTCCTCTACAAGTCGCCGGATGCCTCGGTGGTGTTCACCTCATCGGGCGTCGGCCGCAAGGCGCGCGCCTACTGGGGCGCCTACTCCGTCTCCAAGTTCGGCATCGAAGCGCTCTCCACCACCCTCGCGGACGAGACCGAGTTCCGCAAGACCCTGCGGGTGAACAGCCTGAACCCGGGACCGGTGAAGACCGAGATGCGCCGCATGGCCTTCCCGGCGGAAGACCGCGAGAAGCTCGCGACGCCCGAGAGCATCGTGGGGACTTACCTCTATCTGATGGGGCCGGACAGCCAGGGCGTCACGGGGCAACAGTTCGACGCCCAGTGATCAGCTGCCGCACGGGTCCGCGGCGGGATCCTTCTTCTTCGGCTGCTCCGCGGCGTTCTTATCCATGTTCGCTGAGTTATCGAACACGATGATCACCGCGTCGTGGATATGGGTGTGGCCGATGCGCGGCCGGATGGAAGCGAAATCGGCCTCCTTCACCGCCTTCAGGGCCGCGCGATCCAGGCGCCCGTCGCCGCTCCACTGGGTGATGTGCGGGTTCTCGGTACGCCCGTCCTGGTAGTCGTAGGTCACGATGGTGACACCCGCGGTGGGACGGAACTTGAGCTCCGCCGGATACCTCAGCGCGGCATCCACCGCTGCATGCATCTTGTCCTTGAAGGCTTTGATCTCGACGCAGCTCGGGTCCATGACGTCGGCGACAGCATCCGGGCTGGTGGAAGCAGCCGGCGCCGGTTTGCTCGCCGGAGCAGGCGCCCTCACCGCGATGATGTAGTCGCCCGGACCCGCAGTGCTCGCCGCCGGGGCAGCCGCACTGGCTGCGCGGGGCGCGGTGGAGAGGGATGGGACAGTGGTGGCAGCGGCGGGCGCCATGGCCGTGGCCTGACCAGCCGCGACGTCCGCCAAAGCGGGTATGGCCGTGCAAGCGGATAGTGCCAGCAACAGACGTCTCATGACCCCTTCCCCCAATGACCGACCTGGATCGATTCTAGTACAGGACCGGCCGCGTCTCAGCGGGGGCTGCGACGGGGCTTGGACAGGGTCAGTTTCTTGCGCGGCCCGGAGCGAGCCGGTTTCTTCGTCGCCACCGGCATCTTCGCCGTCGCCAGCAGCGCGTTGGTCTCTTCCTCGGTAGCGTCACGCCAGGCGCCGCGCGGAAGGTTGCGCGGTAGGCTCAGGGAGCCGTAGCGCACCCGGATCAGGCGGCTCACGGTGAGGCCGATGGCATCCCAGAGGCGTCGCACTTCCCGGTTGCGGCCTTCCTTGAGGATCACGTGGTACCAGTGGTTGGCGCCTTCGCCGCCTGCCACCACGATGTCGTCGAACTTGGCCATGCCATCTTCGAGGCTCACGCCACGCCTCAGGGCCAGCAGCTGCTCGTCGGTGACCTTGCCCAGCACGCGCACTGCGTACTCACGCTCCACTTCCGCGGAAGGATGCATGAGCTTGTTGGCCAGCGCCCCGTCGTTGGTGAAGATCAGCAGGCCCGAGGTGTTGGTATCCAGGCGGCCCACCGACACCCAGCGGCTGCCGCGCAGGCGCGGCAGCGCCTCGAAGACCGTGGGACGGCCTTCCGGGTCCTTGCGGGTGGTGAGTTCGCCTTCCGGCTTATGATAGAGGATCACGCGGCGGCGGGTGTCGGCGGAGTGCTCCAGCCCCTTCACCAGCTTGCCGTCCACGCCGACCCGGTCCGAAGGCTGCACGCGGTCGCCCAGCTTGGCGGGCTTGCCGTTGACGGTCACGCGGCCCTGGGCGATCCAGCCTTCGATCTCACGCCTGGAACCGAGACCGGCGGCAGCCAGCACCTTCTGTAAGCGCTCGCCTGCTTCGCCGTCCTTGTCCATCAGTGCGTGGTGACGCCGGCTTCGCCGTCGTCTTCATCCTGTTCTGGAGCCAGGTCTTCCACCAGGCGCGGCGCGGCGGCCGGGGCGTCAGGCGCGGGCTCGGCCTGGGCCTGCACGGCGCCGTCGCCGAAATCCAGCTCGGCGTTGATGCTCTCGATGTCGCGCAGCTGCGCCAGGGTCGGCAGCTCGTCCAGGCTCTTCAGGCTGAAGTAGTCCAGGAATTCCTTGGTGGTGCCGAACATCTCCGGGTGACCCGGCACGTCGCGATGGCCCACCACGCGCACCCAGCCGCGTTCCTGCAGGGTGCGGATGATGTTGGTGCTGACGGTGACGCCGCGCACCTCCTCGATCTCGCCGCGGGTGATGGGCTGGCGATAGGCCACCAGCGCCAGGGTCTCCAGCAGCGCGCGCGAATAACGCGCCGGGCGCTCTTCCCAGAGGCGGCTGACCCAGGGTCCCAGTTCCTTGCGGACCTGGATGCGGTAACCGGAAGCCACTTCCTTCAGCTCGATGCCGCGGCCCTCGAACTCCGCCTGCAGCATATCCAGCGCCTTGCGCAGGTCGGTGCGTTCCGGACGGTCGTCCTCCGCGAACAGCGCCAGCAGTTCGTCCACGCTCAAGGGCCGTCCGGCGGCCAGCAGCGCGCCCTCGACGATGTTGCGTAATTCGACCTTCTTCTCAGGCTTCATGGGTCGGCTCCTCCCCGTCGACGTCTATCTCGATCTTGTCCAGGTCCACATCGTGCACGCCGGTGGCGGCCTTCACGTGTATCTGCGCGAAGGCTTCGGCTTGCACCAACTCGATCAGGTGCTGCTTGATGAGCTCCAGCAACGCCAGGAACGTCACCACCACGCCCAGGCGACCTTCCTCGGCCTTGAACAGCGTGCTGAACTCGCAGAATTCGTGACCCTGCAACCCGGCCAACACGTCGGACATGCGCTGGCGCACCGAGAGCTGCTCGCGGCCCACCTGGTGATGAGTGAACATCTCGGCGCGGTGCAGCACTTCCTTGAAGGCCAGCAGCAGCTCCTTCATGGTCACGTCCGGCACCAGCTGCACGGTGCCCTGCTGGTCGCGCACCTCGGCGCCGGCGGGGTACACGTCGCGGTTGATGCGCGGCATGGCATCCAGGTCCTCGCCTGCCTGCTTGTAGCGCTCGTACTCCTGCAGGCGGCGCACCAGCTCGGCGCGCGGATCCACTTCCTCGCCCTCCTCGATGGGCGGGCGCGGCAAGAGCATGCGCGACTTGATCTCGGCCAGCATCGCGGCCATCACCAGGTACTCACCGGCCAGCTCCAGCTGCATCTCCTTCATCAGCTCGATGTACTGCATGTACTGCCGGGTGATCTCGGCGATGGGGATGTCGAGGATGTCCAGGTTCTGGCGGCGGATGAGGTACAGCAGGAGGTCGAGGGGACCCTCGAAGGCCTCCAGGAACACCTCCAGCGCCTGCGGCGGGATGTAGAGGTCCCGCGGCAGCGTCATGTAGGGCGCACCCTGCACGATGGCGAAAGGCATCTCAGCCTGCTCGGGAGCGGGTTCGGCGCCGATGATCTTGTGCTCTTCGTTCTGCATCTTTCTACCGTTGGGCCAGGCCCACGGCCTGGCGTACTTCGTCCATGGTATCGCGAGCCACGGCCTGTGCGGCCTCGCAGCCCTGGGCCACGGCGGAACGCACGATCTCGGGGTTGGCCTCGATCTCCTGGGCCCGCTCCCGGATGGGCGCGAGCTCCTTCAGCACGGAGTCGATGACCGGTTTCTTGCAGTCCAGGCAGCCGATGCCGGCGGTGGTGCAGCCCTTCCAGGCCCAGTCGCGGGTGGCCTGGTCCGAGTACACCTTGTGGAACTCCCACACCGGGCACTTCTCGGGGTTACCCGGGTCGTTGCGGCGCACCCGCGCCGGGTCGGTGGGCATGGTCTTGAGCTTCCGCTCGACTTCCTTCGGGTCTTCCCGCAGGCTGATGGTGTTGCCGTAGGACTTGGACATCTTCTGCCCGTCCAGGCCCGGCATGCGCGAGGCTTCCGTGAGCAGCGGTTGCGGTTCCATGAGTATGGGGCGACCGCTGCCCTCGATGTGGCCCAGCAGGCGGTCGCGATCGCCCAGGGTCAGGTTCTGGTTGCCGGTCACCAGCGCGGCCGCGGTCTTCAGCGCATCCGCATCGCCCTGCTCCTGATAGAGCTTGCGCAGGTCGGAGTAGAGCTTGCCGTTCTTCTTGCCGAGCTTCTTCACCGCGGCCTCGGCCTTGACCTCGAAGTCCGGCTCGCGGCCGAAGATGTAGTTGAAGCGGCGCGCGATCTCGCGGGTCAGCTCCACGTGCGGCACCTGATCCTCGCCCACCGGTACGTGGCCGGCCTTGTACATGAGGATGTCCGCGCTCTGCAGCACCGGATAGCCCAGGAAGCCGTAGGTGGAGAGGTCCTTGTCGGAGAGTTTCTCCTGCTGGTCCTTGTAGGTAGGCACCCGCTCCAACCAGCCCAAGGGCGTGATCATGGAGAGCAACAGGTGCAACTCTGCATGTTCGGGGATGCGTGATTGGATGAACAGGTTGGCCTTGCCGGGATCGACGCCCACGGCGAACCAGTCCACCAGCATGTCCCACACCGCGTCCTCGACGCCGCTCACGTCATCGTAGCCGGTGGTGAGCGCGTGCCAGTCCGCCACGAAGAAGAAGCACTCGTACTCGTGCTGCAGCTTCAGCCAGTTCTTGAGCACGCCGTGGTAATGACCCAAGTGCATGCGGCCCGTGGGGCGCATGCCGGAGACGACGCGGTGGTTGCCCGGGAGTACGGCGTTCATGCTCAGCTCACTGCATGGCCGGCAATGGCGCCAGCAACAGGTTGATGAGGCCGTCCATGGGCGGCCCCAGGATCACGTTCAGCACACCGCTGGCGAGCAGGAGCGCCACGATGAAGAGACCGTAGGGTTCGATGCGGTACAGGATCCGTGCACCGGCCGGCGGCAGGATGCCCGCCAACACGCGGCTGCCGTCCAGCGGCGGCAAGGGGAACAGATTCAATACACCCAGCACCACATTCACCACCACGCCAAGTATGCCCATCCGATAGAGAGGCACGATCCACGGCACCACGCCGCCGAAACTCACGGCACACCAGGCGATGCCGAGCCAGATGAGCGCCATCAGCAGGTTGGAGCCAGGTCCGGCTGCCGCTACCCAGGCCA